>CAYFRV010000014.1:0-21736 GCA_964345495.1 uncultured Bacteroidales bacterium
AGAAATAGTAGTCGTCTAAACAACAAAACGCTTAAATATCTAAACAACAGAATGAGTAACGAATGACAACCGAAAATAACCGCAAGGAACGCAATGGAAGGTGCAACGAACACAATGATATGAAATAACAACTGAATGACCATCGAATGACTACAGAATGACCGCCGAATGACCACCGAATTAAAACGCAATGTTAGAAAATTCTCCGCTAAAAGCAAAAGGCTAAAAGCTAATAGCCAATAGCTAAAAGCTATCTGCATCTCCAATCGCTTTCTGTTTACTCTTTCTTCAGGTACTGCTCTGAAAACTTATTCCAGTTGTTTAATACTTCAATAGCACGATTGATTTCTTTGTCTTCTTTGTTAACTACCTGGAAATATTCATTCATATCCCATAAATCTCTGGCAATAAGACCTTTTAGCAGGAGTTTGATTTCTTTTTCAGCTGCTTCTGTTTCTTCTTTATCAGTCTCAATGTCTTCTTCCTTTGCATATTTATAAAGGTCATTTAGCATCTGCCCTGAAATTGTATATTTTTCTTGATATGTTTCAAAATCGGGGTACGAATTTTTCAGGTCCTTTCGGTTTTTGTCTATATAATCAAGAATGAACGAATTCAACACCCCACCTCTTATTAAATCGCTATAATAATCTGAATATCCGGTAGTATCCACTGGTATAAAAATATCGGGCATAATTCCTCCACCTCCATAAACCGGTCGATCTGCTGTCTTGGTCGTATATTTCAACGAATCGGGGAAGTCAATGCTGTCTGCACTGACCATCTCTCCTTCATTGTATCTTTTCAAGAGATCTTTATTGTACTCTTTTCTGTTGTTGTCATAAGGCTTTTGAATGGCCCGGCCGGTAGGAGTATGATAACGTGCAATAGTTAATCGGATCATTGACCCGTCAGGGAGTTCTACTGGTCTTTGTACCAGCCCTTTTCCGAAGGATCGTCTTCCGATTATAATTCCTCTGTCCCAATCCTGAATGGCTCCTGCTACAATTTCACTCGCTGAAGCTGAACCTTCATTAATGAGTATTACAATATTTCCGTCTTCAAAAACGCCTTCCTTTGTAGCATAGTTGTTTTCCCGTTCTACCTTTCTACCTTCGGTATATACGATTAGCCTGTCTTTTTTCAGAAATTCATCAGCAAGTTCAATTGCCTGTTGAAGGTAACCTCCGCTATTTCCCCTAAGATCAAGGATTAATGAATTAGCGCCTTTGTTTTCTAAATCTTCAGCAGCTTCTGTGAATTCTTCGTTTGTGGTCATTGCAAACCGGTTCAATTTGATGTATCCAATATGGTCATTGGCCATGTAAGCTGCATCGCGGCTGTGTATAGGGATTTCATCGCGTGTGATTGTAAAATGGAGAAGTTTATTAATTCCGCCTCTTTTTACTGTAACATCTACTTTTGTTCCTTTTTTACCCAGCAAACGGTCACGCACTCCCTGGTTAGTTATACCTACGCCGGCTACGTTTTCTCCCTCAATTTTAACTATCCGGTCTCCGCCCTTTATTCCCACTTTTTCCGAGGGGCCTCCTGAAATGGCAGATATCACGTAAATTGTGTCATTGTGAATGTTAAATTGAATGCCGATGCCTTCAAAATTTCCCTGGAGGGGTTCATTCATTTCTTTAACCTCTTCTTTCGTTAAATAGGTAGTGTGAGGATCAAGATCTTTTAACATGCTTTTTAGTGCATCTTCAACTAGTTTGGATCTATCTACAGAGTCAATATAATAATTATCTATGTAGTGAAGTGCTTTTCCAAATTTATAAATATCATCATTGAAAATTTGTGCCTGCGATGCCTGCGAAAATGTAAGTAAAAGAATTTGAATAATCAGGCTGGTTTTTATAAGCGTTTTCATCGTTTTATTTTTTTGTGTGAATTTTATTATTTCTGGTCTCTTGCTGAAAATTTAAAAGGAATGTTAATAATTTCACTAAAGTCTTCGCCGTCTTCCAGTATTTGGTCATCGATATCGTCATAGTACCAGAAGATATTCAGGTTAAGTCTTTTGTTGTATAGTTTCTTAAAATTTGAAATAATCTGAAAAATGTATTTTGAAGAAGAAGAATTCATGTATTTGAAATCAAAGATTACAATAAAAGTTTCGTTCAGTAATTTGTTTTCCTCGTATTCCTGAAGTTTGTTTTTTACGTATTCTTCAATCCAGCTTAAAATGGGCTCGTAAAATTCATAAGTATCCTCTGGCCTGGAAACTCCTTCAAATTCAAATTTTTGTTTTTCCGGGTCAAGATTTACTTTCGGGGTATAATTGGTAGGTTCTTTATATATTTTTTCAGCCATAAACTATGTGTTTTTTTCGATTGTTATTTCAATAGTATAAAAATATATGTTGTCTTTTATGTTTTCGATGGTGTATTTGATAGGTTTTTTTGAAATTTTTGCCATTTTCATCATTCCAAGACCTGCTCCATCTTTGTTATCGTAAATTCCTTCAGACATAGTGATTTTATAAAGTTCTTTTAATTCCGTCTGTTCTAAACTATTAATCAGATCAATTTTTCTGCTGAGGCTTTTTACATCTTCACCCAGTATAGGGTTGCCCGAGATTATTTTATAACTATTTGTATCACTTTTTAATTTAAAATTGGGTGTTTTTTGTGCTTTTTCAAGAGTTTCTTTGTTTAAAGAATTAACATATTTATAGTTATTTTCGAGAACTTCTACCGTTAGTGTGAGAATTTTTCTATAAACAGATTTTTCTATATTATTATTATCCCGAATTTGTTTCAATTCGTTAATGAGTTTTCCGGTTACTTCATAATCGAAATATCCGTGATAACTTAATATTTCATCTGAGTTTTCCATTTAATCAATCTATTAAAACTTACAATTTTGACCTGATATTGTTTACTCCCATTCAATTGTTGAAGGTGGTTTTGAGCTTATGTCGTAAACCACTCTGTTTATCCCTTTTACATTGTTAATTATTTTACTCGAAACTTCAGCAAGAAAACTATTTGGTAAATGTGCCCAGTCAGCTGTCATACCATCTGTAGAAGTAACAGCTCTCAGTGCTGCCACATTTTCATAAGTTCTCTCGTCGCCCATAACTCCGACGGATTGAATTGGGAGCAAAATTGTGGCGGCTTGCCATACTTTATCGTATAAATTATGTTCTATGAGTCCGTTAATGAATATTTCGTCAGCCTCTTGCAGAAGCCTGATTTTTTCCGGGGTAATGTCTCCAAGAATCCGGATGCCAAGTCCCGGTCCGGGGAAGGGATGCCGATGAACTAGTTCTGGTTTAACATTAAGGCTATCGCCTACCTTTCTTACTTCATCTTTAAAAAGCAACCGAAGTGGTTCAACAACTTTTAAATTCATCTCTTCTGGCAACCCGCCTACATTATGATGAGATTTAATGGTAACTGAAGGTCCGTTTACAGAAACGGATTCAATGACATCGGGATAGATGGTTCCTTGTGCTAACCATTTGATGTTTTTAATTTTTTCTGCCTCTTCTTCAAATACTTCTATAAAATTACGGCCTATAATTTTGCGTTTTTCTTCGGGATCAGTTATGCCTTTCAGGTCATTGTAAAATCTTTTTTTTGCATCAACTCCTATAACATTAAGGCCCATGTTTTTATAGGATTCTAAAACATCATGAAATTCATTTTTTCTCAGCAATCCATTATCAACAAAGATGCAGGTTAAGTTTTTTCCTATAGCCCTGTCCAGTAAAGTAGCCGTTACAGAAGAATCAACTCCACCGGAAAGTCCAAGAAGAACTTTATCATTCCCTAGTTTTTCTTTCAGCTCGTTTATAGTAATTTCAGCGAATACTTCCGGAGTCCAGTCTTGTTTTGTATTGCAAATATTTACCACAAAATTTTCTAATATTTTTTTTCCCTCTAAAGTGTGGTATACTTCAGGATGAAATTGGATTCCATACGTTGGTTCATCCTGGCTCTTGAAAGCTCCCACTTCCACGTCTTTTGTGCTGGCTCCTATTTTATATTTTTCGGGTAGCTTTGTTATTGAATCACCGTGCGACATCCAAACCTGAGTGTTTAAGTCAACTTTTTTCAGAAGTTCAAAATTATCATCAATATAACTTAAGTTGGCCCTTCCATATTCTCGCTTTTCTGAAGGCAAGACTTCTCCCCCGTAATTGTCAGCAATGTATTGAGCTCCATAGCAAATACCTAATATAGGGACTTTACCTTTTATTTTGTTAAGATCAAACCGGGGGGCATTTTTGTCTTTAACAGAGAAAGGGCTCCCGGATAAGATGACTCCTTTAATTGAAGCATCTAATTCAGGTATTTTATTAAAAGGGTATATTTCACAATAAACGTTTAATTCTCTGACTCTTCGAGCTATCAATTGTGTGTATTGTGAACCAAAATCAAGGATGATAATTGTATCTTGCATTTTTTAAGGTAATTAAGAGTTACTTTTGGAAAACAAAAATAGAGAAATCTTTCTGAATTACATATTTTGAGTCAGCTTTTATCGTTCACTTATAATTTATCATAGTTCCTGACAGACAAATGGGATTCATTAGCTAACCGAGGAAATTATCAATTTTTTTATAAAGCGCATTCTCATTTATAGGTTTCGATAGATAATCGTTGCATCCTGCCTGCAATATTTTTTTTCTTTCTTCTTCTAATGCATAAGCGGTTTGTGCAATTATCGGAAGTTCTTCGTCAAATTCTCTGATTTTTTCTGTAGCCGTATTACCATCTATTCCGGGAAGCTGAATATCCATTAAAACAAGGTCTATATTATCCTTTTCTTTACAGTAGTTAATTGCGGTTTGTCCGTCTTTTGCATGAAGAATATTTGCTTTGGTTTCTCCTAGAATTTCTTTAAGGTATTCGAAGCTAAGTTCATCGTCTTCAACAATCAGGATGTTTTTTTCGTTCCATTTGTATGTAATTTCATCCTGAGCTTTGGGTTCTGATTCAGAAACTCTGTAGGCTGGTTCATAAGGGAGGGTTAGATAAAATGAAGCACCTTGGTTTAATTCGGATTCGACCCAAATATTACCGCCCATTAATTTAACAAGGGCTTTTGAAATGCTTAAACCCAAACCTGTGCCTCCATAGAGCCTGGTAGAGGAATCATCTGTTTTTCTGAAACTGTCAAAGATTATTTCTTGCTTATCCTGTTCAACCCCAATACCTGTATCTTTCACAAAGAAAAGGATATTGTCTTTATCTAATAGTTTGTATCCTATTTCAATTCTTCCTTCATCGGTATATTTAAAAGCATTAGATAGAATATTACTTAAAACTTGCTTAATTCTTGCCCTGTCCAGATATATATAATTCCCGTTCTTTACTTCTTTGTTTATGTGAAAGTCAATTTTGGGTTTTTTTTCTATTTCATCTTTGAAATCTTGTTTTATGTCATCTAATAATTTATTGAGTGAAAATCTTGATTTGTTGATGTTTAATTGGTTTGCTTCAATTTTTGATATATCAATAATATCATTTATAATTTGTAATAATTGATTTCCTTTTTCTAAAATGTTATTCGTGTATTCTTGTTGTTTCTGTTTATTTAATTTTCCACTTTGCAGAAGTTTTGAAAAGCCAACAATGGCGTTCATTGGAGTTCTTATTTCGTGAGAAGTATTGGCGAGGAAGGCGGATTTTAGCCTGTCAGATTCTTCTGCTTTGTTTTTTGCTTCTATTAGTTTCCTTTCCAGATTTTTGTGAGCGCTTATATCCCGAACGATTGCCAAAAGAATTTCTCTGTTTTCGATTTCTATTTTATTAACGCTGACTTCAGCATAAAATGTAATACCATCTGTTCTTTTATGCTGCCATTCGAAGAATTGACGTTCTCTGTCTAACGATTTATCAATGATATCAATAGCCCGGTCATAAGAATTATGTCCATCGGGTTGATATTCCGGAGAAAATTGATCTGTTGTGGCACCAATTAGCTCATCTTTTGTAGCATTGAATAATTCTAATGCTTTGGGGTTGCAATCAACAAAACGATATTTTTCAATTAACAAGATGCCGTCATTTGCATCCCGGAATAGTGTCTGGTATTTTTTTTCTGTTTCGATCAATTGTTTAGAAGCAGGACGGGATCGGTTATAGATAAAGAATATGTAAATAAGAAAAATAAGAATTGCACTTGCTCCTGCTATAATCGTAATTATGAAAAATTGTGAACTAAACAGTTTTTCTTCCGGGAGGGGTAACTCATTGACGATAATCCATCCCCAGGGTTTAAACTTTTGAGCGTAAATGAGTTTTGTTTTTGACTGATTTTGTGTAATAGGGAAAGCGTTCTTTAGATAGAGCGAATTCTTAGTTTTAAGGGGATTTATAATTTTTTTATAGACAAAAACATCCTCTTCATTCTGATAATTGGCTACATTTCTGTGCTCAATGGTTTTTTCCGGATGGATATGCATAAATCCATTGAAATTCATTAACCATAGTGTTTTGTTTTCTTCATTATTAAGGGTTTTGATGAAAGATTTCACATTTTCCCGGGCCTGGTATTTTGTTAATGTATTGTTCCGTTGTAATTCATAATTTAATTCGGCATATTGATGAATATTAACGACTATATTCTCATTTACGCTTTCCCATGCTTCTGTTTTTGTTTCCTTATATACTTCATACGCATAAAAAGCAAAAGCAATAAAGATCAAAGCAATAAGACTAATAAACAACAAATTAATATAAGAGGATAATGGACTTTTGTTTTCTGGCGTCATTATTGAGTTTTATTTAATGATTGCTCCTTGGTTTGGTAAAAATAATAATTATCGTAGAAAATTCAAATTAATTAATATTTGAATAACTGCGCAAGATAATTATAAAAAAATGATGGTAATTTTAAATTTACCTATACTTTTAGAATACCTTTATAAATCCAGCAACGCCTTATCCGGATTGTCGTCTAAGAGCATTTTGTGCGGTTTTTCAATCATTTCTTTCACTTTGACCAGAAAACTTACCGAGTCTTTTCCGTCTACGGTACGATGATCATAAGAGAGCGCTATGTACATCATGGGCCGGATTACTACCTGGCCGTCTACTGCCACCGGCCGCTCCTGAATATTATGCATGCCAAGAATTCCTGATTGCGGTGGATTGAGAATTGGGGTTGAAAGCATAGATCCGAAAACACCACCATTCGTTATGGTAAATGTGCCGCCTTCCATTTCATCTATTTTTATTCGGTTATTTCGGGCTTTATCTGCAAATTCATACACTTTAATTTCTATTTCTGCTAGCGTCAGGGATTCGGCATTTCTTATTACAGGAACCATCAATCCTTTGCTTGTCTGTACAGCAATGCCGATGTCATTATAGCGGGGGTATACAATTTCTTCGCCTTCAATTTTTGAGTTGATATTTGGGTAGGCTTCTAATGCTTTTGTTGCAGCTTTTGTGAAGAACGACATAAATCCCAGCTTGATGCCATGTTTTTCCTGAAATTGTTTCTGGTATTTTTTCCTGAGATTTATTACTTCAGACATGTCAACTTCGTTGAAAGTCGTTAGCATTGCGGTTTCATTTTTTACTGAAACCAATCGTTCGCTGAGTTTTTTACGAAGCTGGGTCATTTTTTTCCGGTCTGCTTCACGGCTGTTCTCTTCGCGGACTTTTTCTCCTTCTTCCTGAGGTTGAGCTAATCCTTCCCGGGCTTTTTCTATGTCTTTCTTATTCAGTCGTCTTAGTCCTTTAAGCACATCCTCGATGGAAAGGTTGTACTCCTCCATCATTTTTTCGGCTACAGGGCTTGTTTTTACTTGCTCTGTTTCTTCTGTCTCTTTTTCTTCCTTTGGTTTAGTTTCTTCAGCTTTCTTTTCCTTCGCTGTTTTATCTTCTTTTTCTTCTTGTTTTGCAGAGGCAGCTTTTTCTTCAGAAGCCTTTGTTTTTTCTTTTTTTTCCTTTTCTTCCGCTTTATCTTCAGGCGCTTGTTCTTTTTCTTCTTCTGTGCTGCTTTCTTCTTTTTCAGCTGTTTCGTCTATTTTACATGCTACTTCTCCTACTTTAATTGTTTCTCCTTCAGGAGCTACAATTTCAATTTTTCCGCTTTCTTCCGCAACCAATGGAAGAGTAGCTTTATCCGACTCGATTTCCGCGATTTCCTGATCCTTTTCTACATAATCACCGGTTTCAACGATCCAGTTGGCAATTTCAACCTCTGTTATGGATTCTCCCGGGCTTGGTATTTTAACTTCAATCATTAGTTTTGGGTTTTATTGTTTGATATAGTTTGTTTGTTTAATTTCTTTCTTATAACTACCTACTTCGCAATCGAGGTTGCAGTATTTATAGTTTCTATCGCATGTGCATTTTCTGAAGACTTTTCCTATAATTTCATTCTGTTCAGTTTGGTGAAGCTTATACAGTCCAACTGCCGGACTGGCACTTGCATTGCGAGCCACTGGTTGGATATCGATATTATTAAACTTATCCCTGACATAATTCCACGCTCCCATATTTATAGGCTCCTCCTGAACCCATAACCAACTGATTGTATTGTGATATTTATTAATAATTTCCTGTACCTGCTTTTCCGGGAAAGGATATAATTGTTCAATACGAATAATTGCAATGTCTGTGGCATCAAAATGTTCCTTTCGCTCGAGCAGGTCATAATAAATTTTTCCACTACAGAAAACGGTGCGTTTTACTTCTTCACTTTCAGTATTAGGGTCATCAATAACTTCTTTGAAACTCCCTTCTGATAATGCATCAATTGAAGAGACAGCTTTTTTATGGCGCAACAGGCTTTTTGGGGTGAAAATTATTAATGGAACACGAAAGTTCCGATGCATTTGCTTTCGGAGAATATGAAAGAAATTGGCCGGAGTAGTGCTGTTAATGATTTGCATGTTGTTGTTCACACAAAGCGCAAGAAATCTTTCCATTCGGGCACTTGAATGTTCTGGCCCCTGCCCTTCATATCCATGTGGAAGGAAAAGAGTAAGCCCATTCATAAGCCCCCATTTTTCTTCTGCGGCACTAATGTATTGATCGATAATGATTTGTGCTGCATTGTTGAAATCACCAAATTGAGCTTCCCATATTGTTAAACCTTTAGGATTGGCAAGCGCATAACCATACTCAAATCCCATAACTCCGTATTCCGAAAGGAGGGAATTGTATACATGAAATTCGGCTTGATTTTCACTTATATGTTTTAATGGAAAGTATTTTTGGTCTGTATCTGTTTGGGTAAGAGATGAATGCCTGTGTGAGAAAGTGCCCCGTTCCGAATCCTGGCCGGATATTCTTACAGGAAATCCTTCATCGACAAGGGTTCCATAAGCTAACAATTCAGCCATACCCCAGTCCAGTTTTTCTTCTTTTATCATTTTCTTGCGTTCATCTACCAGTTTATGGATTTTTTTGAAGAAATTCATGTTTTCCGGCAGATGATTAATCCTCTCACCGATTTGGATGAGTTTATCCTTGTCAACTCCAGTGTGAACAGTTTTGTTTATGTCTTTGCTTTCCGGATGAACAAAATCTTTCCATTCTTCTTGCATGAACTGTTTAATATGCACTTTTTCATTTTCTTGTGCACGTTTTAATTTATTTTCCAGCCATTTGGCGTATTCCGTTTCTTCTTCCTTTATCTTTTCTTTGGTGTAGATATTTTTATTTATAAGAAATTTGCTGTATAGGTCTCTTGGATTGGGATGCTGATTGATAGCTTTATAGAGTAGGGGTTGTGTAAATCTTGGTTCGTCGCCTTCATTGTGTCCATGTTTTCTGTAACACAGAAGATCAATAAATACATCGGCATGGAATTTTTGCCTGTATTCCATTGCCAATTGAATAGTAAAAATAACTGATTCTACATCGTCTCCGTTAACGTGAAAAATTGGTGATTTAATTGCTTTTGCAACATCGGTGGAGTAGGTGCTTGAGCGTCCTTCAAGGTAATTTGTTGTAAATCCTACCTGGTTGTTTATAACAAGATGAATAGTACCGCCAGTTCTATAGCCCGGAAGTTGTGACATTTGAATAGTTTCGTAAACAACTCCCTGTCCTGCAATTGCTGCATCTCCATGAATTATGATCGGAGCCAGACTTTTATAATTGTGCTGGTATTTGTGATTGATTTTAGCCTTAGCTATTCCCTCTGTAACAGGATTGACCGCTTCAAGGTGAGAAGGGTTGGGAGCCATATTAAGCCTTATTTCTTTGCCCTGATCAGTTTTTATTTTATTTCCGTATCCCAGGTGATATTTAACATCGCCTAATGCAATATTTTCATCATATTCTTCTCCCAGAAACTCTGCAAAGATATCTTCAACCGGCTTTTTTAGTATGTTAGCTAAAACATTTAAACGCCCCCGATGTGACATTCCGATAACGAATTCCTCAATACCAAGTTCAGCTCCTTTTTCTATTACTGCATCCAATGCCGGTATCAGTGATTCAGCTCCTTCAAGTGAAAACCTTTTTTGTCCGATGAATTTTTTATGAATGAAACTTTCAAAACCAACTGCATGTTTCAGATGATAATAAATGTGTTGCCGCTCTTTTTCTGAAAATTCAGGCGTGTTTTTAGTTGATTCCATTCTCTCCTGAAGCCAACCTGTGATCTCAGGACTACGGATGAACATGTATTCAGCTCCAATTGACCTGCAATATGTTTGTTCAAGGTGGTCAATTATCTCTCTTAAGGTTGCATTTTGCAATCCAATTCTGCTTCCTGCCTGAAAGACAGTGTTCAGATCATCCTCCGTAAGCTGATAGTTTTCAATATCAAGGGTAGGAGAATATTGCCTTCGGCTGCGGACCGGGTTGGTTTTTGTAAACAAGTGTCCTCTTTTTCTATAAGCCTCAATTAGATTGATTACTTTGAATTCATTGTTAAAAACCTCCACATCATTTCCCGAAATTGGAAAATGTTTCTGTGCAAACTCAAATCCTTTAAAGAAGTTTTTCCACGTATCTTCCAGTTCTTCAGGGTTCTCAATATATTTTTGATAGAGCTCTTCAATTGTATTGATATCTGTATTTCCTAAGAATGAAAATTTGTCCATGATTTTGAAATTTATTGAACCAATATATTAAAATATGACAATTCAACACATATCAATGTTTAAAAAAGTCAAATAAATCGTATTGTTAAAGTTTTAAATAGTTAGCATTGAACAAAGAAAAGTACATAATGTTTAGACGTAATAAGATTAGGTGTTTCAATGATCAAATGATTATAAAATTAAATTAAAGTATAAAACCCTCATCCCTAAAATGTAGAGAAAAAGGAGGGTTATATGATATTAAAACCTTAAAATGTCGATTTTGAGCAAAACATATTAATGAAAACTAAACTTTAAAAAAACTTTATCCAAATGAAAATTGGTATACTTAAAGAGAAAGACAATGATAACCGGGTGGCATTATTACCTGATAATGTTTTAACTCTTAAAGATTTGGGAATGTCTGTTTTAGTTGAAGAAAGTGCCGGAATAGGCGCTTTTTTTAGTGATGAAAAATATAAAGCATCTGGTGCTGAAATAAGTAGTCATTCGGAAATTATTAAACAGGCAGACTTGCTTGTTCAGATTAACCCTTTTACAGAAGAGGATATTTCTGAATTGCAGGAAGAACAGATGATTATATCAATGTTGCATCCGGATTCTAATGAAAGCTATTTTAAAGCGGCACAGGCAAAACAATTAACTGTTTTTGGTTTAAATAAAATTCCCCGCATTACACGCGCGCAATCCATGGATGTTTTGTCTTCTATGGCAACTACAGCAGGATATAAGGCTGTTTTAGAAGCGGCAAATTACCTGCCGGGGTTCTTTCCAATGTTTATGTCAGCGGCGGGTACAATTAAACCGGCAAAAGTGCTTGTCATAGGAGCAGGTGTAGCCGGGCTACAGGCTATTGCAACAGCAAGAAGACTGGGAGGAGTAGTTGAGGCTTTTGATGTTAGAAGTGCTGTAAAAGAAGAAGTGGAAAGCCTTGGCGGAAAATTCATAGAGGTGAAAGGTGCACAAGAAAGTGCAGAAGCAGGAGGTTATGCTGTGGAACAATCAGAAGATTATAAGAATAAACAAGAGCAGTTAATTCAGGATCATGCTCAAAAAGCCGATGTAATTATCACTACGGCTCAGATTCCCGGAAAGGAAGCTCCGAAATTAATCCGGAAGAACACAGTTGAAAAAATGAAGAGCGGTTCAGTTATAATTGATCTTGCTGCCTCTTCAGGTGGAAACTGTGAATTGACAAAAAATGATGAAGAATATCGGCATAATGAGGTATTGATTATAGGAAATTCAAATTTCCCGTCGGAACTTCCTTCGGATGCCAGCCGGATGTTTGGTAATAATCTGACTAACTTCTTAAAACTGCTCATAGATGAAAATGGTAACCTCAATGTCAATTTTGAGGATGAAATTCTAAATGCAACATGCGTTGTCCATAAAGGTGAAATTAAGAATGAAAAACATAAACAGTAATAAGTTGTATATATAAATTTATCGATATTATGGAAGGAATACTAGAATTTATTTATGTCAATAGTGAAGCTATCTTTATAGTAATCTTGTCCATCTTTTTAGGGGTGGAAGTTATCTCTCACGTTCCCGCTGTTTTACATACTCCGCTAATGTCGGGTGCAAATGCAATTCACGGGGTTGTTGTTATTGGTGCTATAATCGTGTTAGGTCATGCAGACACAACTTTAACTAAAATAATTGGCTTCCTTGCTGTATTTCTGGGAACGCTAAATGTTGTCGGCGGTTTTGTCGTGACAGACCGGATGTTGGATATGTTTAAAAAGAAACAAAAATAATTATAGGCTATGGATAAAATAATAGAATTTCAAAAACATATTGAATTTGCATTAAGTGATTCTGTACTGGAAATATTCTATCTGGTAGCATCTGTATTATTTATTTATGGTTTGAAAATGTTAAGTCATCCTCATTCTGCGAGGAAGGGAAATCTGTGGGCAGCAACAGGTATGTTTATTGCTATCGTAGCTACTTTATTTCTACACCGTTATGAGGGAGAAAACATAAAAAATATAGGCCTTATTTTAACTGCAATCATTTTGGGAACTGTAACAGGTTGGCTTATAGCAAAAAGGGTTAAAATGACAGAGATGCCGCAGTTAGTTTCTTTCTTTAACGGAATGGGTGGTGCTGCAGCGGCTCTTATTGCTATAATGGAATTTCCAAATATAGAACCTGCATTAATTTCGAAACATGGCCTTTTTAATTGGCAGGCGCTGGTTATATTTTTGGGAATAGTCATTGGAAGTGTTTCCTTTTCCGGAAGTATGATGGCTTATGCTAAACTTGCCGGCAAAATTAAGGATATCCGAAAACCAGTCTTACGGGTTATTAATGTTGTCTTGTTCTTCGGAATAATTGGGTTTGTCGTCTTTATTATGTCTTTAGGAGGGAGTAATCTACATGGGCTTTATCCTTTGGTTTTTATTTTATTTGGAGCTGCTTTGCTTTATGGAGTATTATTTGTTTCACCAATTGGTGGCGCAGATATGCCGGTTGTAATATCGCTTCTGAATTCTTTTACAGGTGTTGCTGCAGCTTTAGGTGGTTTTCTTTATGGCAACCTGGTGATGTTAACAGGTGGTATACTTGTTGGTTCTGCGGGCACAATTCTTACTGTTCTTATGTGCAATGCCATGAACAGGTCATTGTTTAATGTAATAATTGGTGCATTTTCCGGAGGTGAAAAGGCAGGAGATGAAACCGGCAACATTAAAGAGGTAGGTATTACAGACGCTGCTGTTTTGTTAAACTATTCCCCAAAAGTTATGATTATTCCGGGCTATGGATTAGCAGTTGCAAAAGCACAAATGTTGATGCGTGAATTGGATCAATTGTTAACGGAGAGCGGAGTAGATATAAAATACGCTATTCATCCGGTTGCCGGCAGAATGCCCGGACACATGAATGTATTACTTGCCGAGGCTGATGTTCCCTATGAAAAGCTTTTGGAAAGCGAAGAAGCTAATGAGCAAATGGAAAACGTTGATGTTGCTGTAGTTATTGGAGCAAATGACGTAGTCAATCCTGCAGCAGAAACCGACCCTTCGAGTCCAATTGCCGGTATGCCAATAATTAAAGCTTATAATTCAAAGAATATTATAGTGTTAAAACGTGGAATGGGAAAAGGTTATGCCGCTATAGAGAATGGTTTATTCTACCATGATAAGACAAGAATGCTATTCGGAGATGCAAAGGAAAGCCTTCAAAAAATCATTAATGAAATTAAAAATCTGTAATAACAAATGACTTAAAGCTCCACTTTACAATCAAATATTGATTCATATTAATTAAGTTGAATCCGTTAGCGCTATTAATGTTTGAATTGCAATAGAATTTTGTTATATATGTTGGAAAATATATGACATTATAGGCAAATGCATTAATTTTGAGAAAAGAAAATTAAGAAGTTGTCTATGGATGATAGTACATTAAATTCTGCAGCAGACTTGATATTGAACTCAAAAAGAAATGTTGGTTTCACAGGAGCAGGCGTTTCGGTCGAAAGCGGTATTCCTCCTTTTCGCGGGAAAGACGGCTTGTGGAGTAAATACGATCCGGGAATTCTTGACCTGAGTTATTTTTATTCCAACCCTGAAGATTCATGGTCTGTCATTAAAGAGCTGTTTTACGATTTCTTTGGCAGTGCCAGGCCGAATTCAGCGCACAAAGTTCTTGCCGAACTGGAACAAATGGGTTTATTATCAAGTGTTATAACCCAAAACATTGATAATCTTCATCAGGAAGCAGGAAGTGAAACCGTGTATGAATTTCATGGTAATTCCCGCAATTTAATTTGTAAAGAATGCGAGATAACCTATCCTGTAACCGAAGATTTAATTAAAGAATTGCCTCCCCGATGCGAAAAATGTGGTTCAGTACTGAAACCCGATTTCATCTTTTTTGGAGAGATGATTCCTGAATTTGCCTATAGAAAATCTGTCGAGGAAGCTCAGCAAGCACAGGTTTTCATCGTTATAGGGACAACCGGAGAAGTTGTGCCGGCCTCTTTAATTCCACAAATGGCAAAAGAAAATGGTGTAAAGATTATAGAAGTTAATCCGAATAAATCCTTATTTACTGATTCTGTTACAGATATTTATTTGCAAGGTAAAGCCTCAGAGGTGATGCCTGAATTATTGGAAAAGATAAAATTAAAATCATGATATATTTTGAACTGAGTAATGATGCCGGGTACATTGAATTAATTAAGCTACTGAAAGCGGAGAATATTGCTTCCAGTGGAGCCGAGGCCAAAATGATGGTGGAAGACCAGCTCGTAAATGTTAACGGAAGTTTAGAGACCCGAAAACGTGCAAAATTGAGAGAAGGTGATATAGTCGAAATCGAAGGCAGAAAAATTCAAATAGTAAAAAGTAAAACTTAAATTTAAAAATAGCTTATGGATTTCATAGATTTAGCAAAGAGACGGTATTCTTGCAGGAAGTATAAAGATTCCAAAGTAGAAGAAGAAAAACTGATGCAAGTGATAGAAGCTGCACGAGTTGCTCCTTCAGCCAAAAATAAACAACCCTGGCATTACATTATAGTTCAGGATGAAAAAAATTTGGAAAAGATCCGGTCATGCTATAAAAAAGACTGGATAAACTCCGCTCCCCTCATTATTGTAGCCTGTGGTGATCACAAAGTTGCATGGCGCCGGTCAGACGGTAAAGATCACACGAACATTGACCTGGCCATTTCAATCGACCATTTAACCCTTGCCGCAACAGATGCAGGTCTTGCTACATGCTGGGTTTGTAAGTTTGATGTAATGAAATGTGCTGAAATTCTGGAATTACCTGAAGGAGTAGAACCTATAGCCTTAATTCCTATCGGCTATCCTGATGACGAAGTTGATCCGGAGCGCCATGAAAAGTCACGAGTTTCTCTGAATGATATGGTTCATAAAGAGAGATATTATTACAGGTATTTTAAGATTTAGTGTCTTCTGCAGAATTAAAATTACCGGGTAATAAACACTGTGTTTTTCTGTGTTTTTATCGTTAAGTAGCGTATGCGGTTTTGAAATGACTTGGTTAGTCATCATAACGCAAGACATCTATATCTATGATTTCCCTGAGGAATTCAGTCATTTGTTGATAATGGGTTCCTTTCCAGTAGATTTTATTGCATTGGTTACAGATAAAGAATGTTTTATAATATTTTCTTGTTGAAGGGTCTAAACGTTCATAAATTTTAGTTTTACTGATTTTTTTTAATTCCCCATTGCATTCAAGACATCTGGAAAATGGAGTTACCGAATTTTTTAAATCAAATCGCTGAATGATTTCCTTAATTTGTTTTTTTGGATCGTCTGATCTGACATAATAGCCGTGCAGAACTTCGTTATGCTTTAATATGCCGATATCGCGGGTAAGAATGATCCGATGTTCCGTTTTCGATTGACTTACTATGGTTCCATCATCGATATTGTTCTGATATATTGTGTCAAATCCCAGTAAGCGTAAATATTTTGCTAATTTTCCAAGATGAACATCAAGAATAAATTTTATATTTCTAAGAGGGGTTTTTCTTAATCTTGTTATATCTTGGATATCAAAGCTTTCAAATTTCGGATAAACAGAAACACGGTCTTTGGAGATCAAATGATAATCAAACTCCACGGAAGTCCCATTAACAAGGATAAGATCTACTTCAGTATGTGGAACACCAAAAGACTCAATAATGTCTTTGATTGTCGGATGATTGAAGAAATAAAAAACGATGTCTCGTTTTTTATTCTTTTTGGGTAAAAAGTCGTTTAATTCTTCATAAAACCTAATCGTAGCTGTTTTTTCCGGTTTCATTTTTTAATTGTTTGTACAGAAACAATTTCGTGAAACGTTATTATTTTTCAAAATGTAGAAAGAAAATTTTACTCAACTTAAATTATGTTAAAAAACAATCAGATTACTTTAATTTTTGATTACAATAATTAGGGTAATTTGATGAATATAGGTACTTTTGCACAAAAATTTATAATTATGAAACCCTTATCCACAATTTGTAGACAAAAGGAGGGTTTCATGGTATTAAAACCTTAAAATGTCGATTTTGAGTAAAACATATTAATGAAAACCAAACTTTTTAAAAAGCTTTATATAAATGAAACCATCACATATTGAACACATAGGAATAGCAGTTAAAAACCTGGATGAGTCTATTAAATTTTATGAAGATGTTTTAGGCCTTCAATGTTATAATATTGAAGAGGTAAAGGATCAGAAAGTTAGAACGGCTTTCTTTCAGGTTGGGGATACCAAAATTGAACTTCTGGAGTCAACTGATCCTGAAGGTCCAATTGGTAAATATGTAGAGAAAAAAGGAGAAGGAATACATCACATGGCTTTTGCTGTCGAAAATATTGAAGAAAAATTAAAGATAGCCGAAGAAAATGGTGTACGTTTAATAGATAAAGAGCCACGAAAAGGTGCAGAGGGACTTGATATTGCCTTTTTACATCCAAAGTCAACAAATGGCGTATTAACTGAATTATGCGAAGATAAAACTAAATAAATTTAATTTCCAATATACATCATGAGTAAACAAGATAAAATACAAAAGTTAATTGATTCAAGAGCTGAAGCTAAATTAGGTGGAGGCGAAAAGCGAATTAAAGCACAGCATGATAAAGGAAAACTAACAGCACGTGAGCGAATTGAGATTCTGCTGGATGAAGGTAGTTTCGAAGAATTCGATATGTTTGTTACCCATCGCTGTGTTAATTTCGGAATGGAGAAGAAAAAAATAAAAGGCGATGGTGTTGTTACCGGAACCGGAACTATTGATGGCAGGGTAATTTACGTCTTTTCACAGGATTTCACTGTTTTTGGAGGCTCCCTGTCTGAAATGTTTGCCCAGAAGATATGTAAAGTAATGGATATGGCCATGAAAGTAGGGGCTCCGGTCATTGGTATTAATGATAGCGGAGGCGCTCGGATTCAGGAAGGAGTTACCAGCTTAGCAGGATATGCTGAGATATTTGAACGTAACATACTTGCATCGGGAGTAATCCCGCAGATTTCAGCAGTCTTTGGGCCATGTGCAGGAGGCGCTGTATATTCTCCTGCATTAACTGACTTCATTATGATGACCGAAGATACCAGCTATATGTTTGTTACCGGCCCGAAAGTTGTCAAAACAGTAACCGGCGAAGACATTAGCGTTGCTGATCTTGGAGGAGCCGATGTACATACATCTAAATCCGGTGTTTCTCATTTTAAAGTTGAAGATGAAGAAGAAGGTTTGTTATTGCTCAGAAAATTACTGAGTTATCTCCCGGCCAATAACCTGGAGGAACCTCCGGTTACAGAATGTGACGATCCTATTGACAGACTTGATGATGCACTGAACGAAATAGTACCTGAAAATCCAAACGAACCTTATGATGTAAAAGAGATCATATTTAGCATTGCTGACTATGGGGAATTCCTTGAAATTCACCGTCATTATGCAAAAAATATTGTAATTGGTTTTGCTAAGTTTGATGGTATGCCGGTTGGAGTAGTTGCAAATCAGCCAAATTACCTGGCAGGAGTACTGGATATTGATTCCTCACGAAAAGCTGCACGGTTTGTAAGATTTTGCGATGCTTTTAATATTCCGTTGGTTACTTTAGTTGATGTGCCGGGATTCTTACCTGGAAGTAATCAGGAATATGGTGGCATTATTACTCATGGAGCTAAACTCATGTTTGCCTATGGTGAAGCGACAGTGCCAAAGATTACCATAACACTGAGAAAATCTTATGGAGGCGCGCATGATGTAATGAGCTCTAAACAATTAAGAGGTGATATTAATTATGCATGGCCTACTGCAGAAATCGCAGTTATGGGAGCACAGGGAGCAGTTGAAGTGCTCTATGGAAAAGAACTGAATAATATTGAAGATCAGGAAGAAAGAGATAAATTTCTTGATGATAAGATTCAGGAGTATAAGGATTATTTTGCAAATCCATATCAGGCTGCAAGCCTTGGCTATATTGATGATATAATTGAACCACGAAATTCACGGTTCAGGATAATCAGGGCACTGCAGACATTAGCAACAAAAAAAGATGTAAACCCGGCAAAGAAACATTCAAACTTGCCATTATAAATAATTTTGTCTATGAATTGGCTAATTAGTGATATATCATTTGATTTTTCTGCAATTTACGGTCAGGGAGTTACTGTTGCGATTATTGGTTATGTGATCGTGTTTTTTGCATTGTTGCTTTCTTTCTTTTTATTCGCCAATATGCCAAGATTGGTTTATTATAAAACCCGCAGGGATCATAAAAGAAAAAAGCAACAGACAAAAGATTCTGCTGAATCAGATGATGAGATACATCTGTCAGCAGATGTTACTGCTGCTATTGCATCAGCTTTATATTTACATTACAATGAAATACACGATCCGGAAAGTAATATTATTACAATCCAACGAGTCAGAAAGCGATACTCTCCCTGGAGTTCAAAGATTTATGGATTGAGAAAATGGCCACATTAAACCTTCTAATAAGTAAAGAAAAATGAAAAAATTTAAATTTAAGATACGAGGCAATTCTTACGATGTTGAAGTAAAGGAGTTTGAAGACAATATAGCTAAAATTGAAGTGAATGGAACTCTCTACGAGGTGGAAGTAGAGCAGAAAGAATCAGCCAGGTCAAAAACTCCGAAATTGGTACGTTCACAAGTTGAAACAAAGCGAAGTGACAGTAAAATAAAGAAAAGCGTAAGCAGTAAAGTCACACAAGTTAAAGCTCCATTACCCGGAAATATTTTTAAAATTCTTGTTAAAGAAGGTGATGAAATTAAAAAAGGTGATAATATCATGATCATGGAGGCGATGAAAATGGAAAACAACGTCCTGTCTGAAAAGGATGGGAAAATTAAAAGCATTAAAGTGAATGAAGGTGATTCTGTTCTACAAAATGATACATTAGCTGAAATTGAATAATGCGAAACATTAACATTAAAATCTGATCATGATGAATAATAATATCTCTAAATTAATTTCATTTTTTACACTTTTTATACTGTTTTTTTCTGTTTCTTCTTTTGCTCAAAATAATTTAGAAGATGAATTAGTAAAAGGAAAATGGCTTAACCATTCTGATGGCTATAAAAAGCATGCAGATAGTGAAAAAACGGTAAAACGGTATAAAGGCATGCAGTTTGAGCATGATGGTACGTGTATTCTGGATTCTATAAAAATTAAATTCCCGGGTACATGGAAGAAGGTTTCAGATAATGAAATCGTTGTGGATTTTGAACACAGCGACCTGTCATCCCGAAAAGGATATATAAATGAGGACGGAAAACTTATATTGGGTGGTGATAAATATAAAAATTATCCAAGAGCTCTGGCAGGCTTACTTGGCTTTTATGAATATTCTGGTTTTGGTAATGTAACATCTGGCCACCTTATAATGGTTTTGGTTGGATTGTTTTTTATTTTCCTTGCTATTCGCTTTAATTATGAACCTTTACTACTTGTGCCCATCGGGGTTGGAATTATTATTGGCAATATTCCTTTTTTCCAGGCAGAAGGCTTTAATCTTCAACTTGGGATTTATCAGGAAGGGAGTGTTTTAAATTATTTGTATTTTGGAGTGCGCCAGGGAATTTATCCGCCCCTGATATTTTTAGGTATTGGAGCAATGACTGATTTTAGTTCATTGATTTCTAATCCGAGGTTAATGCTACTGGGTGCAGCTGCACAGATTGGTATATTTTTAACTTTTCTGGGAGCGTTGGCTCTGGGATATAATCCGGCGGAAGCAGGAGCTATTGGTATTATAGGTGGTGCAGACGGTCCAACCGCAATTTTCCTTTCCTCAAAACTTGCGCCTCACTTGATAGGTCCTATTGCTATTGCAGCCTATTCTTATATGGCTTTGGTACCGGTTATACAGCCACCTTTCATGTACTTAATGACCTCAAAAAGGGAAAGAAGAATGGTTATGAAATCACCAAGATCTGTTTCAAAACTTGAAAAAATTCTTTTCCCGATTATCGGTTTATTGCTTACTGCTTATATATCGCCAAGTTCATTGCCATTGTTAGGAATGCTTTTCTTTGGAAATATACTCAAGGAATCTGGTGTTACCCGCCGACTTGCAGATACTGCTAGTAATGCACTAATTGATATTGTTACTATTTTGTTAGGTTTAACTGTGGGAGCCTCCACTCAGGCAGATGTTTTCCTGACACCAAAATCTTTAATGATTTTCGGTTTAGGTGCATTGTCCTTTATGATTGCTACAGTAGGAGGGTTAAGTTTTGCTAAGTTTATGAACCTCTTCCTCAAAAAAGAAAATAAGATTAATCCACTTATTGGAGCGTCAGGAGTTTCGGCTGTGCCTGACAGCGCCAGAGTTGTACAGCACGAAGGTTTGAAAGCAAATCCAAACAATCATCTATTAATGCATGCCATGGCTCCAAATGTTAGTGGTGTAATAGGATCCGCCGTAGCTGCCGGTATATTAATTAGTTTCTTAATGTAGGATAATAAAAATTTACTATTGATAAAAAAGGCTGGTAATAGATATTTTACCAGCCTTTTTCTGTTTTACATGGGCAAATTCAGAAGTAGAAACAAAATTATAATTAGCATCAGTTTTCTAATGAGTCAGCAGTAGGCACTAAGCAGTAAGCAGAGTGAATATGCTGCATGTAAAGGATGAATTAATAATTTTAAGGAATTCGCATTTGACAATCAAATGA
>CAYFRV010000015.1:0-12999 GCA_964345495.1 uncultured Bacteroidales bacterium
AATTGTATCTTGTCCGAATCCTTTATTTAACAAAAAAATAAATAAAAGGATCACTCCAATTCCCGATATTTTCAAGGTTTTTATCATTTGTCTTAAGGAAATCATAATATACAAGTTAAGTACAAAAAAAGAATATTTCAAAATTTTTTTTGTGAATGCCAGGAAATTATAAATTACCGTTTAATATTAATTTAAAATTTGAAATATATAAACGGCTGAATGGAAGCATCTTTTACTTGATAAATAATGAAAACAACCAAAATAATAATGAGTATTTTTATGACTAGTGGTGTTTTAATGAACCAACCTCTGTATCTTTCTTTGAAATTGTCTGGGAGCCAGTGTATAATAAAACCTGCAAGCATAAGCCCGAATATTTCCTGGTATGAAAGGATTATTTCGGGAATAAGATTGAAATTAAAACCGGAAAATATCTTAGAAATCATTTGTTTCGCTTTATGCATGTTTTGGGCGCGGAAAAATATCCATGCAAAGGTTACAACATGAAAGGTGAAGAATATGGATATAAAGTTCCCTAAGCGGCTGCGGGTGTGAAGCTGCTTGTAATTTGGATTTATATAGCGCATCAGCTGTGTCCATAGTTTATGTATTACAAGTGCAAGTCCATGGATCCCTCCCCATATAATAAACCTAAGATGGGCTCCATGCCATAGACCCCCAAGTAGCATGGTGATAAGAATATTGATGTTTTTCCTGAGTGCTCCTTTCTTATTACCGCCTAACGGAATATACAGATAATCTCTCAGCCATGATGAAAGCGAAATGTGCCACCTGTGCCAGAAATCTGTAACATTAACTGCTTTGTATGGGGAATTAAAGTTGATGGGCAGTCTAAAACCCAGCAACAGTGCAACTCCAATTGCAATATCTGTATAACCCGAAAAGTCACAGTAGATTTGAAGTGAATAACCGTAGACTGCCATAGCGTTCTCAAATCCGGAGTAGGACAGGGGTGATTCAAAAATCCGGTCGACAAAATTAATTGAAATGTAATCTGATATGAGCATTTTTTTGAGTAGCCCGTTGATGATCAGAAATAAAGCATGTCCAAACTCCCGGCTGCTTAACTTAAATTTCTGATAGAGCTGGGGCACAAACTCTGCAGCTCTGACAATCGGGCCGGCAACAAGCTGAGGAAAAAAGGACACGTAGAACCCAAAATCAATGATGTTGTTTACAGGTTTTACCTTATTTCGGTAGATGTCAAATGTATAGCTGATGGTTTGAAATGTGTAAAAAGATATTCCCACAGGTAAAATGATTGTGCTCACATTGAAAGAACTTCCTGCGATTTCGTTAGTCCATTGGGCAAGTAAATTCACAACTTCAAAATCGGTGTTAAAGATTCTGTTCACCATGTCTATGAAAAAATAGCTATACTTGAAGTAGGAAAGAACGCCCAGATTTATTAAAATGCTTGTAGCAAGGTACAGCTTCTTTTTGGAAATTTTTTCTGAGTGATATATTAACTGTCCCAGTGTATAATCTGCTATTGTTGAAAAGATGAGAAGGGTGAAAAAGTATCCACCTGATTTGTAATAGAAGAACAAACTCATTACAAATAAATAGGCATTGCGTAAAGCCTTTTTTTTATAAAGAATGCTGTATATAGCCAGAAGAATTGTGAAAAAAATCCAGAAATAAAGCCTGGTAAAGAGCATGGGCTTATCTTCAGAATACACGAGTATTTCTTTCAGAAATTCCACAGGCTATTCTTTATTTATTTTTGTGTTAAAGAAAGGTTTGAAATTATTTAGAAACGCATCGAAAAATAAGTTGGCTTTAAGCAAGTAGCCTTTTTTGTTAAGATGGAGTTTGTCTTTTGCTGTCAGGCCAGATGAATACCAGGAATCAACTGAATGTTGACCACCCATAACATCAAAGAAATCCCAGTATGAACAATTCATCTCTTTTGCAACATTTATAATGTCCTGTCCTACCAGATGGTTATTGGGATTTATTGTATTTCCTCCATGTAACGCATCCCCGGGAGTAGTTAAAAGAATCCAGCAAGAGTCTGTATTGTTTCTGATTTTTTGGATAAGAGAGGTGAGGTTCTGCCGAAATTTTTTTCGTTTGTAATTTTCAGTATAAGCCTCATTTGTTCCAAGAGAGATAATCACCCAGTCCGGGTTTAATGATTGAAGCTGTTCGTCGAAAAGTTCACAATGGAGGTATGATTCTGCCTTTGCTCCGTTAACTCCCGTGGCATGATATGAAAATGAATGCGCAGTGTTACTCAGAGTCAGTCCGCTAAGTTCGAAATGGGTTGTATCGCTGTGGTTTGTTTTTTCAATATGTATTTGAAATGAGTCTGTTAAACTATCAAATTTTACTTCTAATGCAGAGCTGGTTTTTTGAACTTGCGCTTCGGGGGAGATATGAATATCGTAGGTGGAATCCGGGTAATTACAAAATATTTTAGAATGATTAAATGAATAGTTTTTTATTGGATAGTAGTTGTTTAATGAAATGGATAGGGTGGCAGATGAATCATTAGTGTATAAGGTGATTCCTGTTATACCCTGTTTTGCCTCTTTGTTATTATCTATGGCTTTTGATGATTGCCATTTTCCGGAGTACTGAATTTGATAATTCTGAGGATTATTCGTTTTCGCTGCGGTGTAAGGGAATATTAAGCCCAGGTTGGCTAATGAATCGTCTATGAAATAATTTTGAAAATTTTCCCTGATTTCATTGGAATAATACCCGGCCTGAAGATGTGAATCGCCAAGGTGGAGTACATTAAAATTTTGTTTTTTATTTAAACATAAATTAGTGAGTTGCTTCATTATATCAGCGTAATGTTCAGATTTATCAGTGTTTCTTATTTGATTTTCCTGTAAATTTAAAAAATTATACACAGAAAAATTATTCTGTGAATTTAAGCATAAATGCAAAGAAGAAAGGAAAAGTGTTATTATAAGCTTTGTTTTTGTCATTGATTAATATTTTCTTTACTTAGTGTATCCATGGTATTCTCTTGAGTGTATCTGTTATAATCATTGATAAGAGCTTTATAAAACATTTTTGCGATCACTACTGACCCTTTGTAAGTAAAGTGGGTAAAATCCTTTCTTGCTAGCGGGGGATCGGCAAATACCCAGCTTGGCATAGAGTTTTTTCCGCCCATTGCTTTATACGTATCCCAAAAAGCACAGTTTGCTTTAAATGCAGCATTTTTTTGTGCATCACGTATCTTTTCAATGTTTGAATAGGATTCATAATGGCCTTCAGTCTTCTTTGACATATCAGAAACTCCCATCACAATTATAGATAGTTCGTCATCTAATGATTTGAGGAACTGAAGTTGTTGGTATAGTTTTTTTTCATAGAAGTCATAATTATCTCTGGAGCTGGGAACTATGTTTACTCCAAAATGCAGGATAATTAACTTAACATTGAGCTTGTTAAACATTTCTTTAAAAAATGACTGGTCAGTCTTTGTAAAGTCTGTTCCACTGCTGCCCCTGAGCGGAATATTGTCTAAAGCGACACCTTTTTCTCCGTCAAGAGTAATTCCATAAATGTCTGGCCCATGCATCCCCTCAAATGTTATGGATAGCTTATCTGTAGTTGGCTCTATACTCCATTCCATGGTTTTTAACTTATTTGTCGCCGGAATCATTTCTGCATCTGACACTTCATTGTCTTCCTTAATTTTTATTATGAATGGTTTCCGGTTGAAACCGTAAAAAATTTTGCATCTTCTGAAATCACTAGCTCTGTTAAATGCTATGGGTGATTCTTTTAGGTTGATTGAGGCTTTATAAACTCTATCCTGATAATTGCTGTAAAAAGGCGAATACCTTGAAAATGAAAGTAAAGGCCCAAATCTTTTATGTTTAAAACTCGATGATTTTATGTCTTTGATGGTATATCTTTTCCAGTTATTTGAATGGTTAAGTTTTATAGACATGCTGTTGTTGAAGGGGGGTATTGCAGGGAAAAGTCCAATACCGGATCCACCGAATCTTTTTTGTAATTGGTTCCTTATGTAAGAAGAAATTCGGTCTCCTTCAATTTGAGAATCTCCATAATGTAAAATACGCATTAATTTGTTGTTTGAAGGAGCACTTTCTAAAGATTCGAAAAAAGGAGTTAAAACTGAAATATTGTTTCCCGGGTATTCTAATTTTCTTCTGGAATTTATTTTTTGTTTTTTTTCGGTGTATTTTTTTTGAATTGTGTCTTTTGACTGTTTTGCAGATGTATCTTGATGAACGAATTTGCTTGTATCCTTTTTTGCAGAATCTTGAAACGATGTATGGAAAAAGTTTATGCTTGTGTCTGAGGGCGGGTTATCCTCAACAATTTTTGAAATATCTTTATATTGGGTTTTATTTTCCTGAATGATATCAGTTAATGAGGGAAAAGTGAGCGTATAGTTTTTTCCCAGTGAAATGCCACTATCCGGGTAGAAATAAGCTATTAAGCCTATTATTGTCAGAATAATAAGAAAAAATATAAAAATTTTTAAAGGCCTCATCCTCCCTCAATTGATTGTTTTATTGGATGAATAGTCTTTCTAAAAATAAGATTTTTTTATTAGATAAACGGAGAAAATTGGATTAATTTTTGAATTGAATTTTAAAAATAGTCTATTATTAGGATGAGTCAGGTTTTTTCTTGATTTTTAAGTATTGACCTACTTTTAACTCTCTGGCGTTTTTAAGGTTATTTAATGTTTTGATATCGTTCTTTGTTACTCCGGGGTATTTTCTGGAGATCTCCCATAACGTATCTCCATATTTCACTTTGTAGTAGATGTAATCTTTGTCTTGTCCGGGTGGCTGTGTCGTTGTGTTATTATTTCGGTTTGCCGGCGCCCCTATTCGCTTTTGTTTTTCAGCAAATGACAGGGAGTTCACTTTCTTATAATAATTTACCTTGTTTTTCGGAACGTAAACTACTAGTTTTTGTCCGGCGCGTATAACATTGCCCCGGATATTGTTCCAATATCTTAGCTGAGAAGCACGAACATCATACCATTCAGCAATGTATCCAAGATTATCTCCGGGTTTCACTTTATAATAGAGTTTGGCTTTTCCCTGGGGTGCCTGATGTTTTACCCGGGTGCTGCCAGGTTCTTTTAGCATATTATCGGGAAATAGCACAGAATCCTTGTAGGCAAAAATAGAATCTTTGTGTTCAATAAATTTTCTTGTATGACTTAAAGGTATTTTGACCGGATAAGACTTGTTAGTCTCCGGGATAATATTCCTCTTATATTGAGGATTCATATCTTCAATTTGTTTAAGAGGAATGTTCAGCACTTCTGAGATTTGCTTCAGATGAAGTTTCTTGTTCACCATTATTGTATCTGTAGCCAATGGCAGATTGATTTCTTTGGGGTATAGACCGTGCTGTTCATGATAATTCACGAAATACATGGCGGCAATGAATGCAGGATAATATCCCCTGGTTTCACGTGGTAGAAAATAGTAGATATCCCAATAGTTTCTTTTTCCTCCGGCTCTGTATATGGCCTTACTCACATTCCGTGGTCCACAGTTATAGGCTGCAATAGCAAGATCCCAGCTGCCAAAGATTCCGTGGAGGTCTTTTAAATACTCTGCTGCCGCATAGGTAGATTTCACGGGGTCTCTTCTTTCATCAATATAAGAATTAATAGTAAGTCCATACATTTTTCCTGTTCCATGCATAAATTGCCATATTCCTGTTGCTCTTGCACGGGAAACAGCTCTCGGATTCAAAGCGGATTCTATAATGGCCAGGTATTTTAATTCATGAGGAAGATCGTATTTGTCAAAAACCCTTTCAAATATTGGGAAATAATATTGTGAGAGCCCAAGCATTATTTCTACTTTTTCTCTCCTTTCTTTGGTGTATAAGTGTATGAAATTTCTGACAATACTATTGTAATTAATTTCGATTGCGCTTGGAATATTTCTTAGCCTGGAAATATATACAGAGTCTGAAAATTCCGGAATAGTTGAGTCAGAAAAGCTTTTGTTTATTGAATCCGTAATTGCTGTGTATTTGTCCAGATACCAACTGTTTATTAACGTGTCTATATTCCTGATGAAGTTTTTTTCGATATTTTTGTTTACCTGAAGGCTATCTTCTTGTGTTATTCCTGCCTTCACAGAAAACAGGAGTATGAGGACAATGATAGCTATCTTGCATTTAGTTGGGTTCATAGCTTGTAAATAATTTGGGTGTAAAAATAGAAAATATCAGAAATATATAGAACAACTAACGGCAGGAATTGGTTGTCCAAATTCGTTATTAATTTGTGTTGGTTTTATTTTTAGACTAAGATCTTTGCTTACATCAAAGTTGTAAAGGTGAGCATCAACAGAAGCATCCAGAATATTGGCCAGGTAAAGAGCGCCAAAAAGAATAATATTAAGATCGCGGTTTCTTCTGTAGTAATCCTTGGCTGCTCTCAATTCTTCTGCTTTGTCATAACCTTTATACTGATCAATTTCTTCGTTTGTAAAATCGGTATAAGCTCCTTTAAATTCTTCATAAAGAGATGCATTCATGTCGTAAAAGTAATATATTGCACCTGCGGCTCCATAAATTATGGGGACTTTCCATATTTTATTATTATAGATTTGCCCCAGCCCTGGCAATAACGCAGACATCCATGCTGCCTTTTTGGGAGAGTGTTCCTTATAACTTTGAGTTAAAGTGTCCTGTTGGGGTTGAATTGTGTCGTTTGTTTGTTGGGCGTAACCAATATTATGGTTCGCCAATGAAAAAAAAAACAGCGAAACAATGAATGCAAGCAATTTAAGATGCTTCAATTTTAATAATTTTTTTATGAGTTGTTCTTGTCTTCTTTCTTTTGATTTAATAAAGTCATAATTCTTTCAAGGTCATCATCAGATTTAAATGGAATGATAATTTTACCTCGTCCGTTATTGTTTCTTTTAAAATCAATATTGGTATTAAAATATTCCGCGAGGTGATTTTTTAGTTGTTTGTATTCTTCCGGAATACTTTCTTTCTCTGTCTTTTTATTGTTTTTCGGTTTTGCTTGCTGTTGACTTAGCTCGCGGATTATTTCTTCTGTTTTACGCACAGAGAGACCTTCATCGATTATTCTGTAATAAGCTTTGAGCTGTTTTTCCGGGTCATCAATGGTAATGAGTGCTCTTGCGTGTCCCATTGAAATTTTATGATCTCTTATGCCGAGCTGAATTTCTGCCGGTAGCCTGAGAAGCCTTAAATAGTTTGAAATTGTAGCCCGCTTTTTTCCGACTCTTCCGCTTAAATTTTCCTGAGTAAGTTTACATTCTTCAATTAGCCGTTGATAGCTGATAGCTACTTCAATTGCGTCGAGGTCTTCACGCTGGATGTTTTCGACAAGGGCCATTTCAAGCATCGCCTGATCATCAGCAACCCTGACAAAAGCTGGTATTTTTGTGATACCTGCCATTTTTGCTGCCCTGAATCTACGCTCACCGGTGATAAGCTGATACTTATCTTCGTTGATTTTTCGGAGCGTGATAGGTTGAATTACACCTATTTCTTTAATTGAAGAAGCCAGCTCACTTAATGCGTTTTCATTGAAATTTGTCCGGGGCTGGTAAGGATTAACCTCAATTTTTGACAGTTCAACTTCATTGACTGCATCCACTTGTTGTTCATTCTGTTCATTGCCGGCATCTTCAATTAAAGCTCCGAGGCCTCTTCCTAATGCGTTTCGTTTAGCCATTTTTCTATTGTTATAATGAATTATTATTCTACAACTTTTTCTTCATTTTTGATCTTGGTTTGATCATTTTTTTGAAGCAATTCTCTTGCCAGATTAAGATAATTTACTGCCCCTTTTGAGTTTGCATCATACATTACAACTGGCTTTCCATAACTAGGAGATTCTCCAAGTTTAATATTTCTTTGGATTATGGTCTCAAATACCATTGATTGAAAATGTTTTTTTACTTCGTCTACCACCTGGTTTGAGAGCCTTAACCTGGCATCATACATTGTCAGGAGAAAACCTTCAATCTCAAGGCTTGTATTGAGCCTATTCTGAATGATCTTTATGGTATTTAATAATTTTCCCAGGCCCTCTAATGCAAAATACTCACACTGAACCGGGATGATAACAGAGTCGGCTGCAGTAAGTGAATTTACAGTAATCAACCCTAAAGATGGTGAACAGTCAATTAATACAAAATCATAGTCATCCTTTACTTTGTTAATCACTTTTTTGAGCATGTATTCCCGGTTGGGTTGATCTAACATTTCAATCTCTGATCCAACCAAATCAATGTGTGAAGGAATGAGGTGTAAACCCTCTGTATCGCTTTCTATAATGATTTTTCTGGGATCGATATCTTCAGTTAAGCACTCGTAAACGCTTGTTTTGATTGAACGAATATCGAAACCTGTACCTGATGTGGCATTTGCCTGAGGGTCTGCATCTACAATTAACACTTTGTATTCCAAAACTGCTAAGCTTGCTGCTAAGTTAATTGCAGTTGTGGTTTTCCCGACACCTCCTTTTTGATTTGCTAATGCTATAACTTTTCCCATATTATTGATTTTGTGTTATTTCCTAATATTGATAGTAAAACCGAATCACTCCAAAAATACAATTTTATGAAAGATTAATACGAGATCAAAAAAAGAATTGTGAACAATATTTTTGGAATTATTAACAAATTATTAACAATATTTTTGTTAATTGTTTTTAAATGTTGGTATTGTGTGGTTTAAAATCTTTGATCTGTGCTTTACATTCTTCCAAAAGTTGCTGTTTTTCAACCGGCACTACTCCAGGCTTTTCGCATACCTGTCCACCGCCAATATTCGAAATTTCTGCAATAATCCATGGTGAAAGTCCAAGAGCTAATCCTGCACTTGATATGCCAATAATGGTATCTCCTGCACCCGAAACATCTGATATATTTCTTATTTTAGCAGGAATATGTTTGTATTCTTTTCCATTGCTTATGAGAATGCCTTGTTCTGATAATGTGATCATAATCCATTCTATACCTTGCTTTTCATGCATCTCTTTTGCTGCATCAAAAATGGCTTTAGAATCCGTTTTTTCTATGTGAATATTAAGGCCTTCTACCAATTCTTTGAAATTAGGTTTGAAGAAGGTGACATTCTTGTATTGATAGTAATTTCTCCGCTTTGGATCTACCAGTACAGGTATATTTTTGTTGTTGGCTGTTTTTACGATTTCTTTTATTATTTTGGGCGTGATAGATCCCTTGTCATAGTCCTCAAATACAATGCCGTCAATTGGCTCGCTATCCAATATGTATAGAAGGTGATTGAGGAAAGCAGTTTCTGTTTCCGAATTTAGCGGTTCGTTTTCTTCTTCATCAACTCTAAGAAGATGTTGATTATTACTGATAATTCTTGTTTTATTAGTTGTCAGCCGGGTGTTCGACTCATAAATACCTTGTTTGGTCAAGCCTTGCTGGTCCATTAATTTTTTAAAAATTATTGATCTCCGCCCATTTCCAATAACCGACGCAAGTATAGGCTTTGCACCTAATGATTTTATATTGATGGCGACATTAGCTGCTCCTCCTAACCGGTTTTCTTTTTCTGTTCTGGATACAACAGGTACGGGTGCTTCCGGTGAAATTCTTTCTACGTCTCCCCATAAGTATGAGTCAATCATTGAATCTCCGATTACCAAAATCCGAAGATCATTGAATGCGTTAAAAGCGTCTTCTAATGTTTTAATTTCCACGATATTTTATTTTGGTTGTTAGAAACAAAATTATAAAAATGATTGAGTTAAATATATGATATTGTTCATGATTGTTTATTGAATATTTTTTGAAGGGAAAATGTATTTTATCTGGGCGAAAATCCCTTTATTTGTTCTAAACCGGAGGTTCCTGAGTTTTCATTCAGAGAAGAAAAGAGGAAAATAACTTTTTTGTATGTCAGTTGCAGAGATTTTTTTTTATTTTAGCCCGTAGAATTCGAATAAATCTTATTTAACTGTCATTCTTGTGGAATCAATATCTTATTTTTTCCTCAGGCATAATAATATCATTATTTAATGTACGTCCGATTAATATTCTTTTTTTGTGTATTGTTTTGTAATACCCCGGTTTTTTCCTCTGGTTATGATTATCCTGTTGGGGGACGCTCCTTTGGGCTGGCAAATGCAAGCGTGATGCTGTCCGATTATTGGTCTCTTTTTCATAATCAGGCAGGATTGGCTTTTTTAGAAAATTCTCAGGCTGGAATTCACCATAATACTGGTATAATAAAACAATTGAATCATCAGGCTATTGGAGTCGTTTTACCTACAAAAACCGGTAATATTGGCGGGAGCTGCTCTTATTTTGGTTTTTCAAAATTTCATTCGGTTAAGGCAGGTTTAGCTTATGCTATGTTGTTGGAAGAAAATCTTGCTGCAGGTGTTCAATTAGATTATTTATATACACATATCGATGGATTTTATGGAAATGCCCATTCGGTTACTGCTGAAATTGGGATTATCTATGAACCATTTGAAAATATTTTGATCGGAACACATGTTTTTAATCCTTTTCAGGCTGCACAAATTGGGAGCGTTGAAAAGTTACCGATGATTTTTCGTTTTGGTACAGGTTATCAGGTGCAGAGTAATTTGTTGCTTACTGCCGAATATGAGTTAGATTTGGAAAAGGAAGCTCGTTTTAAGGCGGGTCTGGAACATGAATTAGTCGAGGATTTTTATGTCCGCACAGGAATGACCACTAACCCTGTAACTAATTCATTTGGAGTTGGTTATGTTTGGAGTAGATGGTCATTGGATGTGAGTTTTTCAAGACATATTATCCTGGGGTATTCACCTCAGTTTTCTTTAAATATTACTTTTTAGTTCATGCTTTTTTGCAGGTATAATATTATTGTTTTTTTCCTCATTTTCGGAATTTTTGAATCGAACGCACAGGAAAGCATGTTTGATTCCGATAGAATAATTGAAAATATTCTTGAAAATACCGAAACAGAAGAGCAAGATAATGAGGTGATTCAGGACCTTTATTATTTCATTGATAATCCGTTGAATATTAATAAAGCCTCCGGCGAAGAACTTCAACGGTTATATTTTCTGAATTCATTTCAAATTAATAATTTACAGGAATATATAAAGAAGCGTGGCAATATTCTTTCAAAATATGAACTCCAGTTGGTTTATGGATTTGACAAAGATGTAATCCGGAATATCGAACCTTTCGTAACCTTCAGTCATGATACTCGCTCGTTTGATAGAGGTTTTTCTTTTGAAAACTTTTTTAAGTATTCAAATAACCAATTGATCATAAGGACTCAGCGTATAATGGAGGAGGCGTCAGGCTATAAAGATTTTACAGACGATGGAATAGATAATCCGAAGTATTTGGGGAATCCTTATAAATATTATGCACAGTATAAGAATCGGTATTCTGATTTTTTAAGAATTGGCGTTACGATGGAAAAAGATTACGGGGAAGAGTTCTTCAAAGGGCATAATCGTAAGGGGTTTGATTATTACAGTGGTTACGTTTCGCTGCGTAACACTAAAATATTTGATGCTTTAATTTTAGGTGATTATCATGTACGCTTTGGTCAGGGATTAACTGTTTGGTCCGGATTTTCATTCGGGAAAACATCCTATGTGCTGGATATTATGAAAAGCCGCACGGGATTTGATGAGTATTCTTCAGCTAATGAAAATCAGTTTTTTCGTGGTGCTGCTTTTTCCAGAACAGTTGGCAAAGCAAAAATTTCGGCTTTTTATTCCAAAAAAGCAATTGATGCTAATCTTGTTAAAGAAGGTGAAAAACGATTCTTTACCTCTTTTCAGAATTCCGGTTATCACAGGAAACTATCGGAAATAGAGGATAGAGATGCGGTTTTGGAAAACGTAACGGGAGGTGATGTAACTTTCAATTTGAATCGTTTTAAAGCAGGTATTTCCGGAATTCATTATTCTTATGATGCCGAAAGGTTACATGATACATCAATCAATAATATTTATGATTTTCGGGGAAGAAAGAACTGGAATTTAGGGCTGCACTATCAATTTCAACTGGGAAAATTTTATTTTTTCGGAGAGGAATCAACTTCTGCCGGCGAAAGTTTTGCTTTTTTGAACGGAGTTAGAGGAAATATAGCAAAAGGCGTAAGTTTTTCATTGTTGCATCGCTATTATCAAAGGGAATATGCAGCAGTTTATTCCGGTGCTTTTAGTGAAAATTCTTCAAATCAGAATGAAGAGGGATGGTATTTGGGTTTGAAAACAGAGCTTATTCCAAACTTAACAGCAAGCATGTATGTCGATGTGTTTCGTTTTCCATGGCTTAAGTTTAACGTTGATGCCCCAACAAACGGATATGATTACCTTATTGGTTTAAATTATGCTCTTGGCGATAAAGGGCGTTTATCAGCACGTTTGAAAAGTGGAATAAAAGGTGAAAATTTCATTCAGGAGGGTTCTTTTTTGAATTCGGTTTATGGTGAAAATAAACAAAGCTACAGGCTTCATTTTAATTATAAAATATCAGACCGTTTTTTGCTCAGAAATCGGATTGCTATGTCCAGTTATGGGCATAAAGAAATAAAGGAGAGCGGTTGGATGGTTTTTCAGGACTTTCGTTATTCTCTGAAAAATTCTCATTTGAAATTTGATTTTCGTTATGCTGTTTTTAATACAGATAGTTACAATACACGAATTTATGCCTACGAACATGATTTGTTATATGCTTTTTCCATACCTGCATACTATAGCAAAGGCTTTCGTACTTATTTAACTGCTCATTACAACAGAAAGAAGTTTGATGTGTGGTTGAAAGTTTCCCGGTTCCTTTTTGCTGATAAAGAAGAAATTGGGTCAGGCACACAAACAATCGATGGAAATCAGAAGACAGACGTCAAGCTTCAATTGATGTTTAAGTGGTGATGCTATTGTTCTATTGTTCCATTGTTATATTGTTCCATTGTTAAATTGTTAAATCAACTGTCGAACATTAACGAACACTAACATCAAACATCAAA
>CAYFRV010000015.1:13099-21535 GCA_964345495.1 uncultured Bacteroidales bacterium
TTAATATTTAGCTGGAGGTTTTTTAGCCCTCTGAAATTATTTTCTTCAACAGAGAAGCATACATCGAACGGTTTGCCTGCCTGTATATGGCTGAAATGGTTGGATTGTCCAAAAGCAATTCCCGGGAAAACAGGTGTATGATTGTTTTGTTGAGTAAGAGACAATTTGATGTGTTCTCTGCTTGAGCCAACCAGTCTTGAATCTCCAGAGTCAACTACATTTTTTACTGCAAATATCGGTGAAAGATTTTCAGGTCCAAAGGGTTGGAACTGTTTTAGAATTCGAAAAAATTTTGTAGTGATTTCATTTAAATCAATGAGGGCATCTATATTGATTTGGGGTATAAGCTGTTCTTCAGTGATTGTTCTTTCTACGATATCTTCAAATTTTCTTTTGAATTCCTGTATATTTTTTATGTCTAAAGTTAAGCCTGCTGCATATTGATGACCTCCGAAGTTCTCCAGGAGGTGGCTGCACTGTTCCAGAGCATTATACACGTTGAATCCCGGAACAGAACGAGCCGAGCCGGTGGCTAACCCATTGGAGGCAGTAAGAATAATTGTTGGACGATGGTATATTTCTATCATTCTGGAGGCCACAATACCAACTACACCCTTGTGCCATTCGGAATTGTACAATACGGTAGCTTTTTTTTCCCTGAACCCCGGTTCCATTGAAATCATTTTTAACGCCTCCTGTGTTATGTGGCGGTCAATATGTTTGCGGGATTCATTACACGTGTTTACTTTTTTGGCAATTTGCTCGGATTTTTTCTGATTTTCAGTCACCAATAATTCTATGGCCTTTTTGGCTGACTCAATTCTTCCGGCTGCATTAATTCTTGGGCCGATTTTAAATACAATTTCTTCTACTACAATTTCATGATTTTTTCCTCCAATCCCTGCGATATTCATTATAGATTTTAGCCCGGGACGTGGATTTGAATTTAGCTGCTTAAGCCCAAAATGAGTTAAAATTCTGTTTTCATCCACAATAGGGACGATGTCTGAAGCTATAGATACAGCAACTAAATCAAGAAATTCGTAAAGTTCGTCCAGGGAAATATTGTTGGTTTTGGAAAACGCCTCAAGCATTTTAAATCCTACTCCGCAGCCACTTAATCCTTTGAAAGGATAATGGCAGTCAGGCCTTTTAGGGTCAAGAATTGCCACGGCTTCCGGTATTTTTTCATCTGGTGTATGATGATCGCAAATGATGAAATCTATTCCCAGGCTATTGGCATAATCCACTTTTTTAATAGCTTTAATGCCACAATCCAGGGCGATGATCAGAGACACATTATTTTCTGAAGCATAATTAATTCCTTTGTAGGAAATTCCGTATCCTTCTTCATATCTGTCCGGAATATAGTAGTCAACGTTCTCATAATATTTTTTCAGAAAAGAATAAACAAGGGCTACAGAAGTTGTCCCATCAACATCATAATCCCCGAAGATCATTATTTTCTGATGGTGCTGAATAGCTCTTTCAATTCTTTCTATGGCGAGATTCATATCTATCATCCGGAAAGGATCATAGAGATTTTCCAGAGCAGGACGAAAGAATGATTTTGCTTTGTCGAAAGTATCAATTCCTCTTTGGATCAAAAGGTTTGCCAGAAGATGATTGATGTTTAGTGCTTCTGCCAGAGATTGTGTCTGTGTTTGATCAGCTTCCGGTTTGTAAACCCATATTTTATCCATAATTAGCGAGGCTTTCTATTGTTCTAAAAACTTCATATTAAGTGCTTTTCTAATATGGTCTTTTAGTTTGTTTTTAATTTCTTCAATATTTAATTCTTTACCTAATTCCTTTTGCATAGAAGTAACACCCTTGTCTGTGAATCCGCAAGGGTTAATGTAATTGAAATAATTTAGATCAGTGTTTACATTAAAGGCAAAACCATGCATGGTGACAAATTTGCTTGCCCTTACCCCAATGGCGCATATTTTTCTTGATTTTGAAGGATTATCAACATCTAACCATACTCCGGTTCCGCTATCTAATCTATCCCCTTGAATGTCGTATTCTTTCAGTAAATTAATAATGGCTTCTTCCAAAAAGAAAATATATTTTTTTACCGTGAGGTTAAAATCTTCCAAATCAAGAATCGGATATCCGACAATTTGGCCGGGGCCATGATAGGTGATGTCTCCGCCGCGGTTTATTTTATAATATGTTGCATTTATTTTCTTTAAAAATTCATCTGAGATCAGAAGGTTATTTTGTTCCCCGCTTTTTCCCAATGTATAGACATGTGGATGCTCGCAAAACAACAGATAATTCTGCTGTGGCGAATTTTCATTATTGTTTGATTGTTTTTTGCTTTCTACAATTTCGTTAAATAATTTTTCCTGATAGTTCCATGCTTCTTTGTAATCAATTTTTCCCAGGTCTATATATTTTACTTTATTATTCATACTTTAACAGTGATTTTTTTTGTAATCCTAAAATTAAGCATTTACGTGTTTATCAGCATGGTATGAAGACCGGACGAGCGGACTGCTTTCTACATAACTAAAACCTTTTTGCAATCCGATTTCTTTGTATTTTTCAAATCTTTCCGGTTCAACAAACTCTTTAACTTCAAGATGATTGACAGTAGGCTGAAGGTATTGCCCGATAGTAAATATTTTACAACCTACAGCCAGAAGGTCATCCATTGTTTGATAAATTTCATCTTCAGTTTCTCCTAATCCCAGCATTATACCAGATTTCGCATTAATACCGGAGTCGGAGATATGTTTAATTAAATCGAGGCTTGTATCGTATTTGGCTTTGCTTCTGATTTGAGGTGTTAATCGTTCTACAGTTTCAAGATTATGGGAGATCACTTCAGGTTGTGAGTCAATCACCATATTGATCAGGTCCGTGTTGCCATTAAAATCAGGTATAAGCGCTTCCACAGTAATCCCCTGGTCAAGTTTTTTGATTTCACGAACCGTTTCAGCCCATATTTTTGCACCCCCATCTTCAAGGTCGTCTCTGTCTACGGATGTAATTACAGCATGATTTATACCCATAATCTCTACGGTGCGTGCAATCTTTTTGGGCTCGTTCTTGTCGGGGGGTAGGGGTTTGCCCGTTTTCACTCCGCAAAATTTGCATGAACGGGTACATATTTCGCCGAGAATCATAAATGTTGCGGTGCCCCTGTTCCAGCATTCACCAATATTCGGGCATTTACCACTAGTGCAAATTGTATGCAGGTGGTGTTTCTCCACAGTGTTTTTCATTCGGGAGTAAGTTTCTCCCTTAGGCATTTGCATTTTCATCCACTTGGGCAGCCGTCTGTAATTTTTATATTTGGTATTCACGATTTTACTTTTTATTATTTGTTTCTTTTATTGTCTTAAATTTTAAATAATATTGAGCTGTTTAGATATACTTTATGTTTATCATTTTTGTTGATTTACAGATTTTTAAGACAATAGTTGTGTGAGATGTAATAAATAAACTAACTTTAAGGCAAAGTTAATTATTTAAAATCGTTTTAAAGAGTATAACATTTATTATCTTGAATCCAATATGAAAACGTTGATATTTACATTAATTTGGTTAACATCATTACTTTTTTGTCCTTCTCTTACGATCAGTCAGAATTATTTTGATCATATCAAAAAGGAGAATGACGATAACAAAATTCTTGTTTTAACTCACCCGACTGTCTCTAACCTGAAGACTTTTGCTGCTTTAGTTGAAGAAGATCTCATTGATTTGCCGGATTATCAGTTTGTAGGTGTATTTTATACTAAGGAAAGATATGATTTCTCTAAGACAAAAAAGTTTTTGGATACCGCTTCCACTTTTCCTGTGGATTTTTCCCTTCATCGGATCGAAGATACCCTTTCAGAGGATGAATTATTCACAACCAATTCTTTAACCGATGATTTTAAAAAGATTTTTAATAATAGCGGGGGCATTATATTCTTTGGTGGGCCTGATTTACCACCTTCAACCTATAAAGAGAAAACAAACCTGTTAACTTCTATTTATGACCCGCACCGCCATTATTTTGAGCTTTCATTTTTGTTTCATCTGTTGGGTGGAAAACAGGAAGCCGATTTTGAAAGTCTTTTATATCAGAAGCCAGACTATTTGATTTATGGTTTCTGTCTTGGTATGCAAACGATGAATGTTGCTACCGGCGGAACAATGATACAGGATATTCCAACCCAACTTTACGGGCTGAATTATGCAGAAGATGTTATAAATCAGGATGTTAATAAAAGACACAGAAATTATCATCGGGTTTTAAGTAACGATAACAAATTATTAAGCGGAAGTTTCCATCAGATTCATTTTCTGAAAGAAAGCTATTTGAAGTTATTTAGTAAAGAACAGATATTGCCTGTTGTATATAGCAATCATCATCAGGCTATTAAGACTTTGGGAAAAGGTTTTGAAAAGATAGCCACCTCATTGGATGAGAAGGTTCCGGAGGCCATTCAGCATAAAAGATTTGACAATGTAAAAGGAGTCCAGTTTCATCCCGAAGCCAGGTTTCTTTATAAAGAATCGGTGCAATTTAAGCTTCGCCCCGGTGATACAATCCATACAACAGGACAAGAGATGCTGGAAGAGGGGGCCAGTATGGATTTTCATAAAAGATTCTGGGAAGATTTTTCGAATCGGTTGAATGAGCGATAAGGCCTATCTGTAAAAATTAAGAACTGCATTGTACTCAAACCCTGATTCATGGGGCCTGATTGCCACACCCATTTTTGAATAATCACCAAGTAACATCTTTCTGTGGCCTAAACTGGTTACATATTTATCAACCAACAGATTTAATACTACATCAAAACCGTTTTTATTTCCATAATCACAGCTTTCTGCATGGTAATCAGCTTTGCAGTTTATTCTGTCGTGTCCTTTCAGTCCTTTTTTTCCTGCTTCTATCGCCCAGCATTCAGCAGTTTTGAAAAGTTCTTTGCTTGGGTAAATGATCGATTTTGAATCCATTGTTTTGAGTTTTTCAAAAAGACTCTGGTAGTAGTGGTTGTTTTTGGTTTCTTTTTTATAAGATTTCCGGTAGATAGATTGTCGTTTATCATATACTTTATAAAGCAAGTATTCATTACCATTTTCGGTTTTATGATAGTTATTTAGATTTCTAAGCTGAAGTAATTCGGGTTTTTCTTTTTCCAGATATTCGTAGAATTCCTGAAAGTTAATATCGTACCTGAATTTTTTGCCCCGTTTTGTTTCCTGAACAACTGTTTTTTGTACAAAATTTTCAATAACCGAAGCGGGAAGTTCATCATCATACATTCTGTGAACAGGCAATTCAAAGAATTCCCTGAAAGATAATTTGCCTTGATACTTGTTGATTTTAAGACTATCAAATACAGGAATATTAAGTTCCAGGTCCCCATGATATTTTATGTGTAATTTCGCGTCGATAAATGTTTCCAGGAATAATTCGGGGTTCATTCGTACAAGATTTAAAAAATAAAACACCATTTTTTCGTCTTCGGTAAGATAATCCTCGTTTTTTGCTGTGTTGGCAAGCCTGTATACAGGATTGTTCCATTCTTTAAATTTATTGTTTGAGAGGTAGTGTTTTTGAAATAGATCATATCGGCTAAAAAAATTCTGTTTGAATTCCTGTGGAACCTCAATTTCTTTTTTTAGCGTATGCCGGAAATAATTATCATCAAAGGAATAGTAGTTTTTTAAAATGGAGGAAGAGTTGTTAAATGTAGTGTGAAGTTCGTCAAAGTAATGTCTGGATTTTTCTTTAGAACCCTTTTCGTATAGCCTTTTAGCTTTGGTAAAGATAATTTGCTGCAACTTTTTTAATTCAGTTTGGAAAAAATCCTTGTATTTAATTGTTTCTTCGTCCTTTAACCCTTGTGCTTGTTGAATCCTTTTTAACGGATACAAATCTTTATTATCAACTTCCTTTTTTTTAGGATGTTTTTCAGGGAGTTGATTAAAAGCCAGAGCCTCCAGAAAGATGATCTCATTGGATTGGTTTTTCTCTCTAACAGTTTGTTGGTAAACTTCTTCGTATTTTTCTTTCGTATATAGTGATTTCAGTTTTGGTAGTTTGTTTTTCTGCGAATAAGCTGAAGAAACACCTATGATGAGCCATAGTGAAAGTATGCTTGCAATCAATCTATAATTTAACTTCATAGCAACATTATCTTTTTTTGTAAAACGAAACAATGAGCTATTAGTTCATATATTACAGAAAATTTATTGAAGTGGTTTTTCCTGTCGGGCATTCACGAAGAGCGTTTCTCCGATTCCGTCATATCCAAGGAAAGTATTTTCTCCTTCATGTTTAAGTTGTTCATTTAGAAAACCTATCATAGTAAGGCCGGCTTTAGATGATTTTTTATTGATGATGTCTCTGGGCCTGGTATCTTCATTCATCTCAATAAATTCAATATTCTTCATAGAAATAGGCAAACGTCCGTTTTTTACAACTTCGATTAGTTGTTTTTTTGATTCTGCGTCATCTTTCTCTGTATATAAATTAAATATTTTGATTGTGCTGTGTTTCCAGTCGGGATGCCCCATGATAATGTAACTGAGTAAAACCATCAGGTTAATGTTTTTCAGGTCAAATTTCCTGATCCAGATGTGAATGCCATTCTGAAATTTGATGGCCTGGTTGGTTCCTGCAAGCACACATACATCATATTGAGCTGCCCGGATAAGGGCAATGTTGTCAACAATCTGATGCAGATTCTGAGGGTATTTTTTATCAAATTCAAATAAAAGCATATTGTTTTCTAATCCTGAAATTCCCGGTATTTGAATTATCTGAGCTATGGCTGAAGTGTATGAAGGTGAGATAATCGTATCGACATAAACATGACTGGAACGGTAAAAAGTTTTTTCTATTAGTTCCTGAAGCGCTTCTTTAGATTGTTCATAGGTTTCTGAGGAAAGATACCCGGGTATGTATTTAATATAAGTACCAAAACCATATTTGTAGGCAATCCATGTTAAAAGATTAAACGCATTCTCCCTGTCTGACTCGAGGTTTGATACACAAATCATTGACGGATGCCAGCTGATTTTTTCTTTTAATCGTTGAGTTTTCTGCAGGTAGATTTGCAGGTTTCTGTTAATCTGGAAAAGTGTACTTTTGAATATTGCTTCTAATCCCTTTCGTTCTTTATGATGACTGCTGATATAGATATAAAGAACAATCATGAGAACGATTGCAATCAATGCATATACTGCGTCGATGCGGAACATGAAGTAGACTGAAAACACAAAACCGATTAGAGAAAGTATCCATTTAGACTTGAAAGTAGGACGGTAGGATGGAGGTGCGCCAAAATGATACAAAAACGAAATCAGGCAAAGGGAGCCGTAAGTTATCAAAAAGAACATGGAAATAATCATAGCAACAGCATTTACACTTCCGGCTGCCACGAAAATGAAGGCGATTAATATCGTCACGAGGGATGCATTGAAAGGTTCATTTGTTTCTTTTTCGCCTTTACTTAAAAACCGGTTGAATTTTATTCCGGGTAAGGCTGCATCTTTTCCAAGGGCCTGGAGCGTTCGGGGAGCAACCATTATAGCGCCCAGTGCTGAAGATATTGTTGAAGCAGCCAACCCGAGCGGAATTATAATATGTCCGCCTGTGGCAATTTCTGACATAATCAATTGTTCATTGATCAATTTTTCAGGGGAAGCAGAATGTACTAACTTCAGAGCGATGAAGATATAGACAATGAATCCTAAAACGGTAGCTATTATCGTTCCTTTAGGGATTGATTTTTCAGGATTTTTTAAGTCTCCTGAAAGTCCTACGCCTGCTGTCATGCCAGTGAAAGCAGGAAATATGATAGCAAAGATCATGAAAAATTCATCGTAATTCCTGACAGGCTTTTCCGTGATCCCCGCACGCGCTGTTTCGGCATATTCTGTACTTCCCGTAAAAAACATGATAAGAGCAAATGCTAAAACGGCTACTACAACATACAAAGCTTTTACACCTACATTTGCTCCCTTTTTTAGTATCAATATTGAAAGGATAGCCATTGATGGTATGCTAATGACTTGCCTTGGCAAAGTATATCCATAAGTATTATTGAACCAGTCAAATACAGGCTCAAAAGCTTCGGTGAAGGCGATTACGTAGAATGCAACACTTATTGCCTTTGACAGGTACAGAGCGATGCCTATTGTACTGCCAATGTTGATTCCGAATGACCGGGAAATAATGTAATACTCTCCGCCACCTTTAACTCGTTGATTGGTTGCTAATTCAGATATAGCAAAGGCTGTCGGGATGGTAACAAGGTGTCCAAGCATAATGATTCCAATTACACCGAAAAAGCCTAATTTTCCTACAGCAAACCCAAACCTTAAAAATAAAATAGCTCCTAAAATAGTAGAAATGGCAGTAAAAAAAACAGGTGCCGTACCAAATTTATTAGTTTTATTTTCAGCCATAGCAATAAT
>CAYFRV010000016.1:0-21111 GCA_964345495.1 uncultured Bacteroidales bacterium
CCTTTGCGTCTCCTTTCCGTTCTCTGCGTGAACCTTTTTGCACGCTAAGCAAAAAGCTAAAGACAAAATTGCAGCAAGCAGCGGAAACATTTGGCATGCAGGAAATGAGTAAATAATTTTAAAAAATTTGCATTTGACAACCAAATGATTTATCGGTTCTTAATTTAGATATCAATAATTTTGTAACCCCGTTTTTGGATAATTTTGAGTGCTTTTGGTGTTATTATTAATCATTACTTCTGAAATGCCTAATTCTCATCAGTATCATTAACAATTGTTTTAGTTGACTGATATACTAATTTCGTTAGGTATTTGTGTAATTCCTTATTGAGTGTTTCCGGTTTGTCTGAAGGCAGATGTAAATGTTCATAACTGTTTTTTGTGGCAAAGTATAATGTAGGAATACCTTTTTCAAAGAAAGGTGTTGCATCAGCTCCACCTCCTCGCCATGTACGATCAATCACCATGCTTTTCATCAACGTGTCTTGTTCTTTTACTGATTCGTATAAGTCCGGCGCGGATTTACCTCCGCCAACCACAACACTGTCTCCATGCCCTACGCAGTCCATGTTTAGCATGGCATAAATTTTACCTGAATCTATGGGCGAGTGATTTACAAAATAGCTGGAACCTTCCAGGCCTGACTCTTCTGCAGCAAATGCAATGAAAATAATGGAACGATTTTGTGGCTTATTTAAGGAAAACATCCTTGCTAACTCTAACATTGAAGCAACACCTGAAGCGTTATCGTTAGCACCCGGGAAATATACTTCGCCGGCTTGTCCGCCGACATGGTCCAAATGTGCTCCCAGGACAATATATTCATCTGTTTGGTTTTGTGCCGGAACCATTCCAACCACATTCATGGTGGATTGCTCAGGTATATAATTTGCATCGACTTTTATGCGGGCTTTAGTTCCAAGTGGAATTGAATTCGGTTGTTTTTGTGTATCTATTTGTTTTTGGAGTTCACTTAATGTAACAGAGCTGTTCTCAAAAAAATCTTTGGCAGTATTTAAATCTATGTGTATTTGAGGAAAATTTTCCAAATGCGCTCCCTCTCCGTATTTCACACTTCCAATAGGTTTTTGCGGGTTTTTTGTATTTGGTTTTGAAACATATATAATACCAACAGCACCATTTTCTTTCGCCAAAGCAGCTTTTTTCCTTAACGAATTATAACCTATGCGCTCACCATCCAGTGTCCAGCGGGGATCGTCCTTAAATTGCATTACAATCTTGCCATCAACATCTACGTTATCATAATCGTTATATTTATTGTTTTTACTATGAATTCCATAGCCACAAAACACAACAGGAGTCTCAATATTCCCGGATCCGCTAAAACCACGACAAACATAGTCTTCTCCCAGTTTATAAGTCTTAGATGACCCATTTTTATTCACCCGGGCAAGTGTGCTTGAATTGATTTTATTGTATTCTACATTAAATTTTTGATAGTGATTGGGAAAACCGGCATCTTGTAATCCATATTCTTTAAATTTATTTGCTACAAACTTTGCAGCTTTGTTATATCCTTCACTACCGGAAAGTCGCCCGTTCAATTCAGGGCTGGCAAAATATTCAACCGTCTTTTCCAGATTTTTGCTGTTTATTTCAGGTTCTTTTGATTTAAACTGATTGCAACTATTCACTAAAAATAGAACTGATAATAACATTAAGGCAGGTGTTCTCATAATTTTGAATTTTATAAAATCGATTAAATTCTTTTTTTTGACATAGAAATAAAATAGAAGTTTAAATAAAACCTGTTATAAAAAAGAGGCTGTCTTTAAAGAATGTTTTTCTCTTTTTGACAACCTCCTGAATTCATTTAAATTACATGCGATCATGTGATATGTGAGAAAAAAGAAATCCTTATTCTGTTCATATCACTATACTACTTAAAAGATTTCAATACCAGTTTCTCCGGATGATTTAGCAAATCCTCTAAACATCATCTTAGTATTGAAGGAAAAGGTAACATTACCAAATTTATCAACAGCAATTATGCCGCCATCTCCTTCAGCTTTAACCAGCTTGTCTTTTATTACTTTGTCAGCAGCTTCCTGTAAAGGAATTTTTTTATATTCCATAAGCGCAGAAATATCATGCGCCACTGTATACCTGATAAAATATTCGCCATGTCCGGTTGCAGAAACTGCGCAGGTTTTATTATTGGCATAAGTTCCGGCACCGATAATAGGTGAATCACCTATACGTCCATACTTTTTATTTGTACGTCCGCCGGTTGAAGTACCTGCTGCTAAATTTCCTTCTTTGTCCAAAACAACACAACCTACTGTTCCGTTTTTGTCATTGTTAAGACGTTTTTGAAGCGACTTCCATCTTCTTTCCGTATAAAAATAGGAAGTATCTACAAGTTCCAGTCCTTCCTTTTTTGCAAACCTGGAAGCACCTGCCCCGGCAAGCATAACATGATCTGAACTATTCATTACATATTTTGCCGAAGTTATTGGATTTTTTATGTCTCTAACACCAGCAACAGCTCCTGCATTGAGATTTGACCCATCCATTATGGATGCGTCAAGCTCGTTCGTCCCCTGATGTGTGAATACAGCACCTTTTCCTGCATTAAAAAGAGGAGAATTTTCCATAATGTTAATCACTTGTTCCACTGTTTCTATGGCAGATGCATTGTTCTTTAGTAATTCAGTACCCTTATTCAGGGCTTCCTGTAACTTTTCTTTGTATTTTTTTCTCTCATCTTCAGGAAAATCTTCGGGAGAAGTATTTCCTGCACCACCATGAATAGCTATGGCGAACTCAACTTTTTTCTTTTCTTTTTGTTGTTTTTGTGAACCTTGGTTGCTACATTGTAACAAAGCCATAGATAATAAAAGGATGATCAGAATAGTTAATTGTCTCATAATATAAAGTTTTTGTTTATCTCATAACAAATATAACAAAACAGCACCTCAATTAAACAGCTATTAGGAATATCTTGATAAAATATTTATATTTACTGAAGTCAAAACCAAAAAAATAATAAATTATGGCAAATCTGGAAACAAAATACATGGGTTTATCATTACGAAATCCAATTATTGCAGCTAGCTCCGGTTTAACTAATTCAGTTAGTGACATAAAAGAATTTGAAGAAAATGGAGCTGGAGCTGTTGTGATAAAGTCTGTTTTTGAAGAAGAAATTTTACTTGAGCTTGAAAAAAATCAATCTGCGATGAACAGGGAATCATTTTTATTTCCTGAAACAGTGGATTTTTTCGATAATATTGCTTCGGATGATGCATATACCGAACATTTAAAATTAATCAGAGAAGCGAAGAAGGAGGTTTCCATTCCGATTATTGCTTCTGTTAATTGTGTAAGTGCTGAAAAATGGCCTGCTTATGCTCAGAGTTTACAAGATGCTGGTGCTGATGCAATTGAACTTAACGTGTTTATTATGCCATCTGATTTTAACAGAACCTGTGATGAAAATGAAAAACTGTACTTTCAGATTATAGAAGAAGTTAAAAAATACGTTCAAATACCTATTGCTTTGAAGATTAGTTATTACTCCTCAAATTTAGGATCACTAATCCAACAATTATCACATTCTGGAATTGATGGACTTGTATTATTTAACAGGTTTTACAGTCCGGATATAGATATTAATAATTTTGAGTTATTGTCTTCTCATGTTCTAAGCCAACCAGGTGAAATTGCCATGCCTCTGAGATGGATTGGAATAATGGCCGACAGAGCAGAATGTGATTTAGCTGCATCAACCGGAATACATGATGGTGAAGCTGTGATAAAACAATTGTTAGCCGGAGCAAAGGCGGTACAAGTTGCCTCTACCATCTATAAAAACGGCAAGAAACAGATTAAAGCTATGCTTCAGGATGTTGAAAACTGGATGGACCAAAAGGGCTACAGTAGCCTGGATGATTTCAGAGGCAAATTAACTCAGGCGAAAACTGAAAACCCTGCTGCTTACTATCGTATGCAATTTATGAAACACTTTGCAGGTAAAGGGTATTAATGGGTTTCGAGTTTCAGGTTTCATGGCAGATGAGGCTCGAGGATGAGATAGTTAAGGAGGAGTGGCAAAGAAACGAAGTGGCGACATGGCGAAGTGGTAAAGCAAAATCCTATGAAGAAAATCTTTTTTTCAAGAAGCAGAAAGGGATGTCTTTTGCTTTTAGCCTTTAGCTTTTGGCAAAGAATTTTCTAATATTTCGTCTTGATAGTTACTGCTTCACACCTGCTGCTGCCACTGTCAACCTTACGGTTTAATTCAATGGTTAATCATTGGTCATTCAATTGTTCTATTGTTTAGATGTTTAGGAGTTTAGTGTTTAGACGAGTACTATTTCTTTGTGCCAATAGCTTACTGTCATCTTGCGATTTTCTTCAGTAGTCACTCATTGGTGGGTTGTTTAATTGTTTAGGAGTTTAATTGTTTTAACAGGTACTTTTTCTTTCTGCCAACAGCTAATAGCCAATAGCTACTTATTAAAAAACTGATGCTAATTATAATTTTTGCCTCTACTTCTGAATTTACCTGCTTAAGAACGCTCTGCCCTGGGCAATTCGATATAGAAAGTTGTTCCTTTTTGACGGTCAGTGGTGAAAAATACTTTACCGTTAAGATATTGCTCACCTAGTATCTTCATGCTGTAAGTTCCTAAACCACGGTCTTTCCCTTTTGTGGAGTAGGTTCTGTCAAAGATTTTTAGTTGGTTGTTCTCCGGAATGTAGGAATTATTATGAACCCAAAACAATATGCTTTGGTCTTTTTCATTACTGCCTATCAATACCTTATTTCCGGTTTTGGAAGCTTCAATAGCGTTTTTCAGCATATTAATCAGTATTCTTTTTAAAATCACCGGGTCAGTAGTTATGTTTATATTGGGGAGAGGCGAATAAGTATCAATTTTTATGTTTTGTGAATCAGGATAATGAACTTGTTGTGAGATGGTTTCTTCTATAATTTCATGTGTATTTACTTTTTCCGGATAGATTTCAAGATCCCCGCTTTCAGCAGCCATAAGGTTTTTTTGTTGAAGAATTTCTTCATTCAAATCTTTAATGATATCCTTGGATAAGCTGATTAATTCTTCCTTTTCGTCTTGATACTCTTCATCCGTAAACATTTCTATTATATTTTGCAGGCTACCTGTTTTATTAATCACATCATGGAAAAAAATCCGTTCAAGGGCTCTTTTCCGCTTTTGCTCACTAATATCAATAATTGTCAGCAGAAGAAATTTTTCGTTATTATATGGAAAAGGGGATGCATGTATTTCAACATCATAGCTTTTTTCTTTTTTTTCGGCTAGTTCAATGGTTATGTTTGTTTCCTGAATAATCTTTTTATTTTGTTTTTGTGCAAGTAATAACGCGTTAGGGAGTCCACAAAACCTGCATAAACCCTCCTGATGACAAGTGCCTTCGGGATTTGTGGCATGAATGCAATTTAAGGCTGAACCCGGGTTATGGCCGAAAAATTCTTCAATAGAAATGTCTTTTTCTCCATCTAGTTTAACTTTATTCGCCAGAATAATTTTATTCTCATCATCAAGTATGGCAGTCGAATAAGGAAGTGATTGGAGAAATTCTTTTAAAAATTTATCATTATAGATATCAGCATACTTTGCACTCTTTTTTTTTCTTTGAAAATTATCTTTTTGAGAAATTGGTGCCATCAGGTAGGTTTTTGGTTATAATCATAAGACATCAATTTCTGTAAAAATGTTTACAAAGTCAATTTTTATCGGGAAATGTCATTTTCTTTTCAATCCACGTTTTATGGTAAAGGAAACCCAGAACAAGAAGAACAATGGAAAGACCAAAGAGTGCATAATAGATTTCAATATTTCCGGTAAAATCAACTATAGTAGTATCTGTAACGGATTTTGATGAGAACAACATCGCCAGATAACTTATCAGGTTATTCAGCATGTGAACAGCTATAGAAAGCAATAAGTTTCTGGTTTTCCAATAGATCCAGCTAATGAATGCGCCAATTATAAATGCGCCTATAAATTGCCAAATATTCAGATGAGCCAGACCAAATAACAAGCTTACCAGCAATATCGATTTTACAGGCGAATAGTTCCTTAAAAAACCCTCAAGGATAATTCCTCTGAAAATCATCTCTTCCAATATTGGTGCTACAACTACAGCAGTAAGAAACGCCGGAATCGTTGGCCTGAACATTGTCTCAAATAAATCTTTGATAGAGTCGGGCATTGGAATTACGTTGGCAAGGGGTTCGGTAACTATAATAACCGCAATAGTTAATAACAGCGTGACAATAAAGGTTTTTGTTTTTGGCTTATGGTTCATAAACACGGGAATGTCCGTGTCTTGTGATTTTTTCATACGAACAATAATGATGACAGTTCCTCCTGCAGCCATAGTGTAGCTTACTAACAATGTAATATCCTGTAATAGTTTGTTATCAACTAAACTGCCCAGGGAAGTGATGAGTCCGAAAACCATTGAAAGAAAAATAAACAACAATAAAATTCCTATAGCCTGTTTAATATTTGGGTAATACGTATTTTTCGGGTTTTCCATAGTTTTGCTTTTGAGAATGTTTTCAAACATAGCTTTAGAATTAAACAAAAATAGAGAAAAAGTGATATTAATAATGGTAAAAGGGTTAAAAAATACGGAGTTTATTCCTTATTTTTGTTTATAAATTTAAACCATAAAAAAATTGAAATTATGCATCATACAGTTAAATTATCAGAAAAAATTCACTGGATAGGAGTGAATGACAGAAAAACTCACTTGTTTGAAAATCTATGGCCTTTAGAAAATGGCATAGCTTACAATTCTTATCTTATCAATGATGACAAAGTAGCCTTAGTCGATACTGTAGAACATTGTTCATCAGAAGAATATGTAGACAAAATTGAAAGCATAATTGGAAAGGATAAGAAGGTTGATTATTTGATAATCAATCACATGGAACCCGACCATTCCGGCGCTATCCGGACCATCGTTGAAAAATACCCGGACATTAAACTGATCGGGAATGTAAAAACTTTCAAAATCATAGATGCTTATTACGGTTACAAAGACAACTTGTATGAAATAAAGCAGGACGATGAAATTGATTTAGGCCATCATAAGCTAAAGTTTGTTATGACCCCGTGGGTTCACTGGCCTGAAACTATGATGACGTATGATATGACTGATAAAATCCTCTTTTCAGGTGATGCTTTTGGAAGTTTCGGCACACTGGATGGTGGAATTTTTGATGATGAAATCAATCTGGAATTTTATGAGGATGAACTGCGCCGGTATTTTTCAAATATCGTGGGAAAATACGGAAACATGGTTCAAAAAGCTTTTAAAAAGCTGGAAGGTGTTGATGTAAAAATGATTGCTGCCACTCATGGCCCAATATGGCGAAATGATATAAACAAAATACTTTCTCTCTACGATAAGTGGAGCAAACAGGAAACTGACAACGGAGTGGTTATTATCTTTGGATCAATGTATGGTAACACCGAAAAAATGGCCGATTACATTGCCCGAAAAGTTTCTGAAGAAGGCATCAAAAATATACGGGTGCGTGATGCTTCAAAAACTCATATCTCTCATTTAATAAATGATATTTGGCGTTTTAAAGGAGTTATCCTGGGAAGCTGTGCTTATAACTCGGGAATGTTACCAACCATGGAACATTTAACAAATACACTTGAGCACATGGGAGTAAAGAATCATTACCTTGGCTTATTTGGTTCTTACTCATGGAATGGTGGTGGAGTGAAAACACTGAATAAATTTGCGGAAAATGTTGATTGGGAATTAGTAGGGGAACCCGTCGATATAAAAGGCATTCCCGGCGAAGAGGCTTTTGCCGGATGTGAAGCATTAGCACAGGAAATGGCAAAGAAGCTTAACCAATAAATCGTCAAAGACAATTTGTTAATAGTAAAACTAAAACGTCTATGAAAAAAGAACTTGAAGCAGGTATTACACACACGGAATCAAAAGAAATCCGTTATGAAGATACTGCAGCAAATTATGGCTCCGGAATGGTTGAAGTTTTTGCTACCCCGGCTATGATTTCTTTGATGGAAAACACAGCATTGAAAACCGTATTGCCTTTTCTTTCTGATAATCAAAATACTGTAGGATTTGAGGTGAATGTTAAACATCTTAAACCAACACCTGTAGGAAAAATGGTGAACTGCACAGCTGTGCTTAAAGAAGTTGACGGTAAAAAACTTGTCTTTGACATTGAAGCTAAAGATGGAGAGGATGTTGTCGGAAAAGGAGTGCATACCCGTTTCATTATAAACACTCAAAAATTTATGGATCAATTTAAAACTCAATAACTATGAAAAAACTAATCATTCTAATCACCGTAACACTTTTAAGTAGTTCTTTATTTTCTCAGCAAGAGGTAGTTGAACTACCAGCTCCTGAGAAAGAAGGAGGGAAACCCTTGATGGAAGCATTGAATGAAAGACATTCGGCTCGTGAGTTTGCAAATAAAAAAATGCCAGAACAAACATTATCCAATCTCTTATGGGCAGCTTATGGCATCAACAGAGAAGAAGCCGGAAAACATACAACACCGACTTCCAGAAATGTACAGGATATGCAAATCTATGTTACCACTCAGGATGGAGCTTTCTTGTACCAACCGGAAAAAAATGCACTAAAAAAAGTTGTTGACGAAGATACCCGTGCTGCAATGGGAGAACAGGAATTTACCACAAATGCAGCAGTCAATTTAATTTATGTGAGTGATTTTTCTAAGTATGAAGGAGATGATAAAACTTCAAAACAAATAACTGCTTCGGCTCATTGTGGTTTTATTGGGCAGAATGTATACTTGTTCTGTGCCTCAGAAGGGTTAAATACTGTGTTTCGCGCATGGATCGATAAAGATTTAATTCATGATAAATTGAAACTGGCTGAAAATCAACATGTGATTTACACACAAACTGTTGGTTATCCTGAATAAAAGAAACAAATTTACATGACCTATAATTTTGACGAATTTATAAATCGAGAAGGAACATTATCTGTAAAACATGGACTTAAAAAGAAGCTTTTCGGGCGAAACGATATCATCCCCATGTGGGTGGCAGATATGGATTTTAAGTCTCCCGATTGTGTAAGTGAAGCTATACAAGAACGTGCAAAACATCAAATCTACGGATACAGTTACCGGCCTGATTCATTTTATCAGGCTACAAAGCAATGGTTAAAAAGACGTCATCAATGGGAAATTAATACAAATTGGTTGAGTTTCACTCCCGGAATTGTACCGGGAGTAAACCTAACCATTCTCGCACTTACCCAACCCGGCGATAAAGTGATGATTCAACCGCCGGTTTATTTTCCGTTTTTTGAGGGTATAACAAAGAACAAAAGAACGTTGGTGGAAAACAGGCTTTTATTGGAAAATGGAAGATACCAAATAGATTTTGAGGACTTTGAAAACCAGTTAAAAAATGGTGTAAAACTGTTTATCTTATCCAATCCACACAACCCTGGTGGCAATGTCTGGACAGAGGAAGAACTTAGGAAAATGGGGGAATTATGCCTGAAATATAACACCATGATCATTTCTGATGAAATTCATGCCGATATTGTTTATCCTCCGAATGTATTTCGTCCATTAGCCTCTCTGTCTGAAGAAATAGCAGAGCAGACGGTTACTTTTATCTCACCAAGTAAAACCTTCAACATTGCCGGCTTGGCTTCAGCAGTTTCTGTGATTCCCAATAAAGTCACTCGCGAAGCATTTAATAATATGCTTGAACGACTCCACATCGCAAATGGAAATTTGTTTGGAACTGTGGCTTTTGAGGCTGCTTACCGTTATGGAGATGAATGGCTGGATCAATTGATTAATTATTTGGCTGAAAATCTGAAAATTATAAACGAAAAGCTTGAAAATGAGATAGAAGGAATTCATCTCATACAACCGGAAGGTACATATCTTGCATGGCTTGATTGCAGAGCGTTGCCTTTAGAGAATTCAAAAATTCATCAGTTTATGATTGATGAAGCTAAAATCGGCATGAATGATGGTGCAACTTTTGGAGAAAATGGCAGGGGATTTCAGCGCCTAAATTTTGGATGCTCTAAATCTGTTCTTAAAAAAGCACTTAATCAAATTGAAATGGCTGTTAAAAAGTTATAAAGAGACCGGTTCTATTTTATACGACTTAAAATTATATGCTTATTATCTTTAAAAATCAAAGTTTTGTTATTCTGTTAATGTTTAAATGTTTCTGTAAATGAAAGATTTACGAAAAGATACCTATTACATACATTCCTTTGATGTAGATTTCAGCAGTAAAGTGAGCCTGGCTAAGGTTTGTAATCTTTTCCAGGAGAGTGCATGGCGGCATGCAACGGAACATCATCTTGGTTATCATGACTTGGTCAAAGATAATAAAGCCTGGGTGCTGTCTTCATTAAAAATACATATTAATCAGCTTCCGGTTTGGAAAGATGAAGTAGAACTTATAACGTGGGCAAAAAATACGGACCGGTTATTTGCTTACAGAGATTTTGAAATGTATAAAAAAGGTTCAGATGAGCCGGCAATTTTAGCTACAAGTGCATGGCTAATTGTTGATATTCAGACGAAAAGACCACAAAGGATGCAGTATTTTTCTGATATGATGCCTTTACAGACTGAAAAACATGCCATTGTTAATTCTACAGAAAAAATCCCCCCTGTGGAAGAAGTGAAGGAACATCAGGAAAAAGTCCCTGTTTACTCAGATCTGGATGTAAACCAACACGTAAATAATGTGAAATATGTAGAATGGATACTGGATCTTTTCTCTCTGGAATTCCAAAAATGCCACCAAATAAATGAATTTGAAATAAATTATCGACATGAGGTGGAATATAATGAACTAGTGAAACTTGAGAGTCAAAATGGTTCATCGCCTAACTCATTTATTATTCAGGGAATCAATAAGGAAACAGACAACTGTGCCTTCAGGTCGTTTTTAAAGTGGATTGAGACTTAAAGTTAGTTTCCTTTGACAATTTGAATGAAAACTTATTCTTTCATTTTTCACCCCTTTTTACAATTTATTCTTCACCCTGCATATTCAATAAAACGTTTTGAAATATTAATTTCCTGGTCTGTCAGGCAATTTTTCTATTTGTTGGTTATGACAAGAATAGCATAACTTTTCTTACGGTGAAATACAGTGAATTACGAATAGAACCTAATTAAAAAATTAAGGTTTTTATTCGTAACTGAATTCTTGAGCGAAAATCGCTCAATTTGGGTTTTACTTTTCAACATTTATTTAGATTAAATTGTTATAAAGAAAAAATATAAATAATGGATATGCAGGGAAACGATCATAATCATCTAATAAACGAAAAAAGTGATTATCTACTCCAACATGCAGATAATCCTGTAGAATGGTTTCCATGGGGCGATAAGGCTTTCAACAAAGCTAAACAGGAAAATAAATTAGTGTTGGTAAGTATTGGATATTCTTCTTGTCACTGGTGCCATGTGATGGAGGATGAAGCTTTTAAAGATGACGAAGTTGCTGAAATAATGAATAAATATTATGTAAACATTAAAGTGGACAGAGAAGAGAGACCGGATATCGATCATGTTTATATGGATGCTGTTCAGCTTTTAACAGGTGCAGGTGGATGGCCGTTAAATGTGTTCACTTTACCCGATGGCAGACCAGTCTATGGTGGAACCTATTTTCCAAAGGAGCAGTGGAAAGAACTATTATTAAATCTGGCCAACACTTTCTCTTCGCAACCGGAAAAAGTAAAAGAACAAGCAAAAAATATTTCGCAGGGCATTTCTGATATGCAATTAAGGATTCTCAGCGGAAATAGTTCAGATGAATTCACCGAAAATGAGGTGAAGTCTGTTATTGAAAGCATAAAAAAATACGTTGACAATCAGTATGGTGGTCTTTCCGGAGCACCAAAGTTTCCTATGCCTCAGTTTCATTTAATGTTATTGAAATCCCATTTCTATACCCGGGATGAAACCATAAAAAATTACATTAACACAACTTTGAATAACATGTCCAATGGTGGAATATATGATCATTTGGAAGGTGGTTTTGCGCGGTATTCCACCGATAATGGATGGAAGATTCCCCATTTCGAAAAAATGCTTTATGACAATGCCCAGCTTGCCAGTTTATATAGTCAGGCATATCTTCTGACAGAAATGGATACATACAAAAATATCACTGAACAGACGCTTGAATTTCTCAGAAAATTTATGCACAAGGAAGGTGCCGGATTTTTCTCTTCTTATGATGCTGACAGTGAAGGGCAGGAAGGGAAATACTATACATGGAGTGAAAAGGAAATAAATAGTTTGTTTCTTGAAGATGAAGATGTTATTAAGGATTATTTTGGCATAACACGTGAAGGTGATCTGGACGGAAGGAATGTTTTATATATCAATAACAGCATTGAGAAACTAACGAAGAAATATAATTTGCCTGCCGGTAAGATAGAGACGATTATCGAGAATGCACGCAAAAAATTGCTTGAAAAACGATCAACAAGGAAACGCCCCGGTTTAGATACAAAAATCATTGTTTCTTGGAATGCTTTGGCTATTAAAGCATTTATAGATGGATACAGAGCCACTCAAAAAAGGCAGTATCTTAGAATTGCCCTTGAAACAGCTGAATTTCTCATCTCTCATCAATTGCAAAAGGATTATAGACTGAATCGTATTTATTATGACGGCGAATCAAAGATTAATGCATTTTTAGATGATTATGCCTTTCTGATTGAGGCTTTAATACACATCTACCAGGTAACTTTTGATGCTAAATGGATAGACTGGGCTATGAAGCTCTCCGAGTATACCCTGACACATTTCGAACTTAACAACAGTAGTTTGCTTCAATATAAATCTACTCTTGATGAAAGCCTTATTTCACCAAAAATTGAAATCGTTGATGCGGTGATTCCTTCATCCAATTCAATTATGGCAAAAAACCTCTTTATTCTGGGACAATATTTTTATTCTGATTCTTATATAACAAGAGCAAGAAACATGGTTTCGGAAATACAATCTACCATTGAGAGAAGTCCGGTCTATTTTGCCGGCTGGATCGATTTGATGTTGTGGTTTGTCTATCCTCCTTATGAAATATCTATTGTCGGAAGAAAAAGTGAAGATTATAAACAAAGATTTATGCATATCTATCATCCCGGCCTTATTTTAGCCGGGGGAAACCACGAAGGAAATCTGCCGATTTTAAGAAACCGGTTTAAACTTGGTAAAACTCAGATTTATATTTGCCAGGGACGCGTGTGCAAACAGCCTTTAAATAATGTTGACGAAGCCTTAAAAATGATTTCTTAATGGAATGATTTAAGGATAACATTAAAATTTTTATTCCTGACAAAAAAACACTTAATTTGCAGCCAAATTTTTAATAACACCTATGAGAAAGAGCTTAACTGTTAATATTTTATTTGGCATTGCAATTTTTTTGTTGATTGTTATAGTCACTTCTTTTGTGCTATGGTGGGTTCAGCCTAAGAAAAAAACAGATATTTTTATCCTGAATAAAACGGTACCTACCCAATCTCGTAAGGAACATCGTTCATTCCATTGGCTGCTGACCTACAATAAGATAACAGATTCGAAAGGGGATTTATATAAAATTACGGATTATTATGGTTTTTTCCCGGAATCTGCACAAAAGAAAAATTTTGATTTTAAAAGCCTCACAATAGCTGACGTGAATATTATCAGCGACTCAATTGATCTGGCCTATTATACAGATCTTTATGGTGTTTATTACAACAATTGGTATGGTAAATCCTCCCCCCAGGTTTCACCTAAACAAAAGGTATATGGAGGATTAAATCAGAATGATTATTTGCTTTTAAAAAAGCTGAAAGATAACCAAAAGACGATTCTAACTGAATTCAGTCTCTTGAATAAACCTACCTCAGATCTTGTGCGTGAAAAAACAGAAAATCTTTTTGATTTCTATTGGGAAGGTTGGATCGGACGTTACTTTGATAACCTGGACACAACAGTTAACAGAAATTTTCCTTCCTGGATAACCAAACGCTATAAACAGCAAAATAATGATAAATGGCCATTTAAAGATGCAGGTATTATCTTAATACACAAATTTGGAAAAGTTATTGTACTGGAAGCTGACAAGCATTTGAATCATCCGTGCCCTAAAATAGAGACTTCAGATGAATTCGCCGAAAAATATAATTTACCCTCAAAAATTAATTATACAAATTGGTTTGATGTTGTTTCCTCCGGCGAAACCAATTCTATTTCTGCAGAATTTAATATTGATGTAAATGCAAAAGGAGACTCCGTATTACAAAATTATGGATTTAATAAATCATTCCCGGCAATCGTAAGCCATGAAGAAGATTACAGATTTTATTACTTTGCAGGAGACTTTGCCGATAATCCGGTTGTAAAGGAAACTGCTTATTTCAAAGGAGTTAAAACGATCGAAAGATGGCTCAATAACGATAAAACCTGTAACCGAACTAATTTTTATTGGAATTACTATATCCCTCTTATTGAGGGTATTATAAATGAAACGGGAAAAATCAAAAAGTAGAAAATAATTCCTTTCTTTTTATCACGTTTTTTGCTGTGAAAGCTTTTATATATTAAATTTGAACAGTATCAACATTGATATTAAATATGGAACTAAATCTTAGCATTATTCAAACAAACCTCTCGTGGGAGGATAAATCTGCTAACCTGAATTCCTTATCAAAGAAGATAAATGAGCTCCCGTCAGAATCTGAGATTGTCATCCTGCCGGAAATGTTCACAACCGGCTTTTCTATGCATCCCGAATCCCTTGCTGAAACGATGGATGGCACTTCGGTACAGTGGATGAAAGAAAAAGCCGGACAGCATAATATTGTACTCTCAGGAAGCTTAATAATAGAAGAGGATGGAGAGTATCTGAACCGTTCAATTACAGTTTTCCCGGACGGACGAATGTATACTTATGACAAAAGACATTTGTTCAGAATGGGAGAGGAGAACCACCATTATACAGGCGGAAATAAAAGAATGATATTTACTTATAATAATTGGAGAATTTTCCCGCTCATTTGTTACGATTTGCGCTTCCCGGTATGGAGCAGAAACCGTGGCGATTATGATTTACTTTTTTACATAGCGAATTGGCCTGAAAGCAGAAGGCATGTTTGGAAAAGTCTGCTTGTGGCAAGAGCGCTTGAAAACCAGGTTTACGTTGTTGGTGTGAACAGAATTGGCAGCGATGGTATGGGATTAACTTATGCCGGGGACTCTATGGTTATTGATCCCAAAGGAAAAATCATTAGCACAACGGAACCTTATGTTGAATCTTCCGAAACAGTCACTCTTTCTCTGTCAGAGCTCAATCGATTCCGGGAAAAATTCCCTGTGGGAAAGGATGCAGATGATTTTGAACTAAAAAATTACGAGAATGCTTTCTACAAAGGATAGATTAACTTTTGGTGAGAGAAGAAAGATATATAAACGATATGTAAATCTTCTCAAAATCTCAAAAGCTTTTCTGAACGACGAAGATGCCAAGGTAATCCGTGATGCGCTTGATGAAGCATTAGCTTACTATAAAGCCGAAAAACTTCCCAGTGGTGAGCCTTTTGTAGTGCATTTACTTGACGTAGCAAGAATTATAGTCGAAGAAATCGGACTGGCAACTAAATCAGTCCTGGCTATTATTCTTTACGATCTGGTAAGAAGAGAAAGGATTACTTTAATCGATGTTGAAAAACGTTATGGGAAAAAAGTCAGTGAGATAATAAGTGGCTTGTTGAAAGTGTTCGAATTGCAGACTAATGAGGAAACTTACGAACCGGAGAATTTCAGAAAACTCTTACTAACTATATCTACTGATGTGCGGGTTATATTAATTCGCATTGCTATTCTTTTGGATGAGATGAGAAGAATGAACTATATGCCAAAAGAATATCAGGTTAAAGCTTCGATGCAAACCTTTTCTCTCTATGCCCCTCTGGCACACAGACTTGGATTTTACTCAATCAAATCGGAGCTGGAAGATCTCTCGATGAAATATACAGAGAGTCAAACCTACCGGGATATTATTAAAAAGCTTAAAAACACTACCGCCAGACGTAACCGTTACATTAAAAAGTTTATTGAGCCTTTAAAAGAACGACTTGAGGAACAAGGTTTTGATTATGAAATAAAAGGAAGAACAAAGTCTGTTTTTTCGATCTGGAAAAAGATGAAAAAACAAAATGTACCTTTTGAACAAGTTTACGATATTTTTGCCATTCGGATTATCCTGAATTCTGATCCTAAAACTGAAAAAAGTGATTGTTGGCGTGTATACTCAATAGTTACAGATGTTTACCGCCCCAACCCTGAAAGATTAAGAGACTGGATTTCGATTCCGAAATCAAATGGTTATGAATCACTTCATACTACTGTAATCGGCCCTGAAGGAAAATGGGTGGAAGTACAGATCCGGTCGAAGCGTATGGATGAAATCGCAGAAAAAGGTTATGCTGCCCACTGGAAATATAAAGGCATCAAAGGTGACCAGACTTTTGATAACTGGATAAGTAAAATTAGAAATGTACTGGAAGACGGGGATACAACCGCCCGTGATTTGATTGATAATTTCCGGATTGATCTCGATGCAAAGGAAATATTTGTGTTTACACCCAAAGGTGATCTTTTGAAATTACCTGAAGGTTCAACTGTCCTGGATTTTGCCTTTGAAATTCATTCAGAGGTTGGTTCAAAATGTACCGGTGCAGTTATAAATAACCGAAACGTTTCAATTAAGCATCCCCTGAAAAATGGGGACAGGATTGAAATTATTACCTCTAAAAAGCAGAAGCCGAAAACCGACTGGCTGAATGCTGTAGTGACTTCCAAGGCAAAGGCTAAGATAAGACAATCCTTAAAAGAAGAGCAGAAAAAAGAAGCCGAAACAGGTAAAGAATTATTGAAAAGAAGGCTGAAGAACTGGAAAATACCATATAGTCAGGAAATTATTAACCAGTTACTCAAATACTATAACATCAAAGAAGCCACTGATTTCTACGCTTATCTGGGAAAAGAAGAAATTGATATTGGTGAAGTAAAAGAGGTGATTCAGGAATTACAAAAAGAACAAAAAGAAGACGAACAACCTGAAAAAGAACAAACAACAAAGGATAACACTGAAAAAGCATTAGATCAGAAGGCAGTTGATGCATCGAAAGATTATATTGTCATTGAGGATGAACTTAAAGGAATTGATTATAAACTCGCTAAATGCTGTAATCCAATCTATGGCGATGATATTGTAGGTTATATAACGAAAAATGAAGGGGTGAAAATTCACAGAGCAAGTTGCAAAAATGCACAAAAGTTAATTGCCAACCATAATTACAGAGTAATTGACGTTAGATGGCGAAAAACTCACGAAAAACAAGCATTTCAAACAAGAATTAAAGTTACGGGAATTGATGAAATAGGCATGATAAACAAAATATCGGATATTATTTCAAATCACATGAAAGTAAAAATGCGTTCCGTCTCTTTTGATTCTGATAATGGCATGTTTGAAGGTTACATAAATCTCTTTGTGGAAAGCACGAAACGATTAGATGCGCTCATTAAAAGACTTAAAAAAGAAAAAGGAATTTTAAAGGTAATACGTACTGATATGAAAGAATAATTCGTTATTAAATAAAATTTTCACAGAACATTTTTTTGTACATTTGTGTTAAGTAATAAATACCAGTATTTATGAAAACTAAAGCGCTTTTAATAACCATAATGATTGCCGTTCTTCCTTTTTTGACGGAAGCACAGATTTATTCTCCATTACCAAAGTTTTATCAACCTATTGATTCGGCTACAATAGCTCAAAACAAACAAAAACAGATGAATAAAGGAGAAACTGACTTTGGGGTAACAATGGGAACAGGTTTTTCTTCTTTTGCCGGTGGTGTCATGAATTCCTATATTGCACCAAATATGAAATATCAGCTTACAGAAGATTTCAGACTGGATGTGGGTACAGTTATATCTACAACAAATTCAGGATTGATGCAGGGTGGTGGTTTTCAGGCAAACAGTAACAGCCCGAATAATTTTGGATTTTCCGGAAGAGGCGTTTACACCCCTACAGAAAACCTTTCAATATCTTTTTCCGGAGCCTATATGGAATATGATAATGCGATGCAGCCATTTAATCGATATCCACAGCAAAATAATCAAATGAACTATAAATCCATGTCATTTGGTTTGGGGTATCAAATTTCTGAGAATTCAAGCATAAATTTTGAATTCAGGTATTCTGACGGTGGAAATGGCCTGTATTCACCATATCACAATAACTACAACTCACCATTCAGCCCGCATAATACGCAGCCCTTTTTCTGGTAAGCGTTTTTAGTTTATACATTTTAAAATCTTATGCTCCCAAAATTGCCATTTTTTGGGAGTTTTTTTATGGCATATTAGTTGCAAAATTTAAATTGAATTTCTATCTTAAAAAAAAAATAACGCTATGAGTGAAAAACAAAATAATTCAAATCAAAACAATACAAGTCAAAATCAGAATGAACAACAACAAGTTACTTCTGATCTGGCTGTGGTTTCTGAAATTCTTCCTGACAGATTGACTGTTTTACCAACAGAAACCCGGCCATTTTTTCCGAATATTACTGTGCCGATGACTTTCACCGGGGAAAAGTTTATAGAAACAATCAAAAAGATCGCAAACAGTAATCAGCCTTACCTTGGGTTGTCATTGATAAAAAAGACAGATGAGAAAGATTATTTTTCGTCTGAGCTATACCATGTCGGTACGGTTGTGAAAATTCATAAAATCGTTCCGGTTGAGAACAACAGCGTTCAAATACTGGTTCAGGGTCTGGAGCGGTTTTCCCGCGTGAAGACAATCAGAACCGAACCCATGATTGAGTGGGAAGTTGAATACTATGCAGATCCTGATGAGAAGCCTTCCGAAGATTTGAAAGCTTATACTTTATCTGTAGTTAATTCTGTGAAGGAATTATTAAAATTAAATCCTGTTTTTCAGGAACAAATTAAGTCGGTTTTGAACCAAATAAGCATTGAGAAACCTGGTATATTGATTGATCTTATCGCGTCAATGTTAACAGCCGATGGAGAACGATTGCAGGAGATACTGGCAACTTTTGATTTACAAAAACGAGCGGAAAAGCTGCTGATTTTACTGAAAGAAGAGATTGAGCGTTCAAGGCTTCAGGAGGATATTCAAAAACAGATAAACGAAAAAGTTTCCAAACAACAACGGGAATTTTTCCTTCGCGAACAATTAAAAGTAATTAAGAAGGAACTGGGACTTGAAAAGGACGATAAAGAAACTGAAATTCAAAAATTTAAAGATCGAATTAAAAACTTAAAGCTCACACAGGAGGTTTCAGATGTAATACACGAGGAAATGGATAAATTACAGACCCTGGAGCCTTCTTCAAGTGAATTTCAGGTAACCCGTGCTTATTTGAATACTTTAACAGAGTTGCCCTGGGGTATTTACAGTCAGGATCGCCTGGATATCAAAGAAGCAAGGAGAATCCTTGACAGGGATCATTACGGACTGAAGGATGTTAAAAATAGAATTCTGGAATTTGTAAGCACGGTGGTTAAAAAAGGAAAACATACCGGAACCATTTTGTGCCTTGTTGGTCCGCCGGGAGTAGGTAAAACTTCTGTTGGCAGGTCAATTGCAGACGCAATGAACAGGAAATTTTTCAGGTTTTCGGTTGGAGGTATGCGAGATGAAGCAGAGATAAAAGGGCACCGACGAACATACATTGGCGCAATGCCGGGAAAAGTTATCCAGAGCCTGAAGCGCACCGGAACATCTAACCCGGTTATTATGCTCGATGAAATAGACAAAATGGGTGTTAGCTTTCAGGGTGATCCGGCTTCTGCGTTACTGGAAGTATTGGACCCCGAACAAAACAAGGATTTCCTTGATCATTACCTTGATGTAAGATATGACCTGTCAAACATTTTATTTATCACTACTGCAAATCAGCTTGATACTGTACCACAAGCGCTACAAGACCGCATGGAAGTAATCAAGTTACCGGGTTATATACTGCAGGAAAAAGTTCAGATTGCAAAAAAATACCTGATTCCACGGCAAATCCAAGAGCATGGCTTGAAGAAAAGCGAGGTGAAAATTTCAGATGAAGCCTTAAGAAGAATTGTTGATGAATATGCCCGGGAAGCTGGAGTGAGAGGCTTAGAAAAGAATATAGGTAAAATTATGCGTAAGGTCACGCTTAAACAGGCCGAAACCGGCCAGAAAACTTTTTCAGTTTCAAAAAATAACCTGGAAAAATTTCTTGGTAAACCACTATTCACTACAGAAGAGTTGTATTCCAAATCAACTCCCGGTGTCTCTCTCGGATTAGCATGGACTTCCATGGGTGGAGTTACCATGTATGTTGAAGCTTCATCTGTTAAGAGCAATCAACCTGGCTTTAAACAGACCGGCCAATTGGGTAAAGTTATGCAGGAGTCGTCGGAAATTGCTTATTCCTTCATTCGCTCTGAACTCTGCAATCAAAACAATAAAGCGGATTATTTTAAAAACAATTTTATCCACTTGCACGTTCCTGCAGGCGCTACTCCTAAAGACGGGCCTTCGGCCGGAATTACCATGGCACTGGCAATACATTCACTGGCTAAGAATAAACCGGTAAGAAATGATATTGCTATGACAGGTGAACTGACCCTTACAGGTAAAGTCTTACCGATTGGAGGAGTTAGGGAAAAGACAATTGCTGCCAGAAGAGTAGGAGTGTATAACCTTATTTTCCCAAAAGATAATAAGAAAGATTTCGATGAATTGCCTGATTATCTGAGAAAGGGAATTAAACCCTATTTTGTGGATTATTTCGATGAAGTGCTGGATATTGCTTATAGTAATAAATAAACTCCTAAACATCTAAACAGAGCGGAGGCAGAGGACTGGAGCCGCCTAGCGGTTTGGAACCGCTTGGCGGCTGGGATCGGGCTTGTTGTCATCCGGCGACCTGACAGGTTTTGGAAACCTGTCAGGTGGGGTGTAAAAAATAGCTTATAAATATTTTATATTTTCGTTC
>CAYFRV010000017.1:0-7472 GCA_964345495.1 uncultured Bacteroidales bacterium
ACTTCTTTGAAAGCTTTAATTGTGTAGTCAACATCTTCAATTGTATGCATTGCTGTTGGTATAAGACGTATGAGCAATTCCCCCTTCGGTATTACTGGATATGCAACTAATGAACAAAATATGTTGTAGTTTTCTCTTAGATCCATTATGATATTTGTTCCCTCTGGCACACTTCCGGATAGGTATACAGGTGTAACCGGGGATTCGGTGTTTCCAAGATTAAAACCTGCTTCTTTCAGTCCGCTTTGCAGACGGTTGACAATTGTCCACAATTGTTCTCTTAATTCTGGTTTATTTTTCAACAACTCTAGTCTTTTGTGGGCTCCAAGCACCATTGGCATTGGAAGAGATTTTGCAAAGGTCTGGGAACGCATATTGTATCTGAGATAGTTTACAATATTTTCTTCAGAAGCTACAAATGCTCCTATTCCAGCCATTGATTTGGCAAAAGTCGCAAAATACACATCTATCTCATCCTGAACGTTAAAATGTTCACCTGTGCCGGCACCGGTTTTTCCCATGGTACCAAACCCGTGTGCATCATCGACCAGTAAGCGGAAATTATATTTTTCTTTTAACTTAATAATTTCGTCCAATTTTCCTAAGTCACCGGCCATGCCAAAAACACCTTCAGTAATCACCAATATTCCGCCACAGTTTTTTTCCGCTAGCTTAGTGGCTCTTTGAAGTTGCTTCTCAAGTTTATCTATTTCGTTATGCGGGTATACATATCTTTTCCCCATGTGTAATCGTAACCCATCTAAAATGCAGGCATGCGATTCAGAATCGTAAACTATGACATCATTTCTATTTACGAGGGTGTCAATTATTGAAACCATTCCCTGATAACCGTAATTCAAAAGGAAAGCATCCTTTTTTCCTACAAAATCGGCAAGTTTATTTTCCAGGTCTTCATGTTCTTTAGTTTGACCTGACATCATCCGGGCACCCATTGGATAGGCCATGCCATAATCTTGAGCAGCTTTTGCATCGGTCTCTCTGACTTCAGGATGATTCGCCAATCCGATGTAATTATTCAAACTCCATGTCAATACTTCTTTCCCTCTGAAATTCATTCTTGGGGAAATTTCTCCTTCTAACTTCGGGAATGTAAAATATCCATGGGCCTCTTTCATATATTGACCCAAGGGTCCCATATCTTTTTGAATTTTGTCAAATATGTCCACAGCGTATTTATTTTAGGTTACCTACAATCTATCCTACTTAAGCGACAAAAGTATGTTTTTTTTATGAATTTTCAAATCTAAAAAATTTTTTATACCTACATGCGTTTTAAGTGTCTGATGAAACTTAATTATTTGATAAAAAAAGAAGGAGACAACCAGGCAAATGTGATGGCGAAAAATTAATTTGCCATATATTCGATAAAAGTTTGCCGCTTTATCCTTGAGATTTAATATTATTTTTTGAAATTTGACAAAAATTTTATATGGCTTATGCCATTTTATTATCAATAATTCAAAGGAAAAAATTAATTTTGCAACATGTTTAGAAAAATAGGAAATTTAATATTGGTTTTTACGATAGGAGCGGTACTGTTTTCATCCTGTAAATACGAGAAGCTATTGAAGAGCTCTGATTATCAGATGAAGTACGATAAAGCTCTTGAATATTACGAAAAAGAAGATTACGAACATGCCATTGGGCTATTAGAGCAGCTTAATCCTGTGCTAAAGGCTACAGATAAAGCAGATACAGTATTATACTATTTGTCAAATTCTTATTTTGAACAAACAGATTATATTTTGGCAGAACATCACTATAAACAGTTCTACAATACATTTGGCAATCATGAGTGGGCTGAAGAAGCTGAGTTTAAAAGAGCGTATTGTAATTATAAGCTTTCACCAAGGCCTCAGCTTGATCAAAATTATACAAGAAAAGCAATAAATCAGTTCCAACTATTTATCAACAGGCATCCAAATAGTCCCAAAGCTCAAAAGAGTAGGGAATACATTTCCAAATTGAGAGATAAACTGGCTAAAAAAGCATATAATTCTGCTAAGCTTTATTATGACATGAAGGATTATAAAGCTGCTATTGTTGCTCTGGAAAACTGTTTGAAACGCTACCCCAATACTTCACATCGTGAAGAATTAAGATACTTGATTTTGAGGTCTAAATTTTATCTGGCTTCAAATAGTATTAAAGAAAAAGAAAAAGAAAGATACCAATCCACTTTGGATGAATACTATACTTTTGAAAATGAATTTCCTGAGAGTGAATATCAGGAACAAGCAAATGAAATATTTAACAAGACACAAAAACATCTGGAAAACTAAGAGGTGAAGATATGGATTATAAAAAGTCAAATGCTCCGACAAATACCCAAACCCAGGATATTAAAAAACTCGAAGAAGGAGTTGAAAATATCTATGAAGCAACCATCATTATTTCAAAAAGATCAAATCAAATTTCAAAGGAGTTAAAAGAAGAATTGAATCAGAAATTAGAAGAATTTGCTTCTTATACAGATAATCTCGAGGAGGTATTTGAAAATAAAGAGCAGATTGAAATTTCAAAGTTTTATGAAAGGCTGCCGAAGCCTACCTTAATTGCATTGCAGGAATATCTTGATGATGAGATATACTTTAGAAGTCCGGAAACCGGAAATGAAAATACGCCGGATAGTAATGCTAAATAGAAGGTTGCAAAATTTATGCTGTTAAAGGGAAAAAATATTCTTATTGGTATTACTGGTAGCATAGCAGCTTATAAGGCTGCTATGCTTGTTAGATTGCTGATTAAAGAGGGCGCTTCTGTAAAAGTCATTATGACTCCTTATGCAAAGGAGTTTATAACACCACTGACCATGGCAACGCTTTCGAAAAATCCAATTCTTGTTGATTTTTTCAATCCGGAAAATGGAGAGTGGAATAGCCATGTAGATTTAGGTACATGGGCTGACTTATACCTTATTTCACCTGCCACAGCTAATACTATAGGAAAAATGGCCAATGGTATTGCCGATAATTTATTATTAACCACTTACCTTTCCGCAAAGTGTGATGTCATGGTAGCTCCGGCAATGGATCTGGATATGTATCAGCATCCTGCAAATTTAAATAATATAGAAACGCTTAAAAAGTACGGCAACATTATAGTTGAAGCTGCTACAGGTGAATTGGCCAGTGGTTTGTCCGGTAAAGGCAGAATGGAGGATCCGGAGAAAATACTACAATCAGTAGCGGATTATTTCAATTCAAAAAAAAAACTGAGAAATAAAAAATTCCTGGTAACTGCCGGACCAACGTTTGAAAAGATTGATCCTGTCCGCTTTATCGGAAACTATTCCTCCGGGAAGATGGGATTTGCTATTGCTGAAGCCTTGAGCAAACAAGGTGCGGAAGTTAATTTAGTTACAGGACCTACCGCTATCACTACAGAAGACAATACGATTAATGTTTACAGGGTTCAATCTGCTGAACAGATGCACTCTAAAGCTGCGGAGCTGTTCCCCGAAATGGATGGGGCAATTCTTTCTGCCGCAGTAAGTGACTTTAAGTCTAAACTTTCTCATTCAGAAAAAGTAAAAAGAGGAAAAGAGAAATGGATGCTGGAGTTGGAACCCACAAAAGACATTGCTTCCAGCCTTGGAGAAATAAAAGAAAAACAACTACTGGTAGGTTTTGCCCTTGAAACTAATAATGAAGTTGAAAATGCAAAAGAGAAAATCAATAAGAAAAATCTGGATTTTATTGTACTGAATTCACTTAATGATCAGGGTGCAGGATTTCAACATGATACCAATAAGGTGAAAATTATAGATAGAGAAAATAATATTTTAGATTTTGAGTTAAAATCAAAAGACGACGTTGCTAAAGATATTGTAGATAAAATTATTCAATACACCCATGATGTTTCGTAAACCTCTGATTTTACTTTTTTTTGCTTTAATTGCAGGAAATTTAATAGGCCAGGAGCTTCGTTGTAATGTGCAGGTTATTTCTTCACAGATACAGGGAACAAATAAAGAAGTATTCCGAACCCTTCAGAAAGATGTTTATGAGTTTGTTAATGAGCGTATTTGGACGAATGATAAGTTTGAAAATGAAGAACGAATTGAATGTAAAATCCTTTTAAATTTAACGGAACATACTGGTGATGAATTCAAAGGGACAATGCAGGTAAGTTCGCGCAGACCGGTTTTTAATTCTTCATATAATACAACTTTAATAAGGTATAAAGATGAAAAACTGGGATTTAGATATACCGAAGGAGAACCATTAGAGTTTGATATTAGTACCCATAAATCAAATCTGACATCTCTTTTGGCTTATTATGCCTATATCATCATTGGGATGGATTATGATTCGTTTTCTTATAAAGGCGGTAATCCTTATTTTAAGAGAGCTCAGGATATTGTAAATAATGCCCAAAATGCAAGCTATGAAGGCTGGAAAGCCTATGAAGACAGGAAGAACAGGTATTGGCTGGTGAATAATCTCCTTAATGATGAGTATGATAAAGTCAGGGAATTCTATTACGAATATCACAGAAAGGGATTGGATAATATGCATAAAGAGGTTGCTTCGGCACGTGAGAGTATTGCTCAGTCCCTGGAGCTGCTTAAAGAGGTTTACAGGGAGAAACCTGATCCATATATGTTTTTGCTGAATATTTTATTGGATGCAAAGTCTGATGAGTTTGTTGATATTTTTTCTGAATCCCCAACACCACAGGCCAATCGTGTGTACGAAATACTTGCAGAAATAGATCCTTCAAGAAGTGATAAATACAAAAAGATCACTGAGGATTAACAATTGGTCTGGTATTTAATTATAATGTGAGCGAAGTTTTGGTTAATTTTATAAATTGAAATATTAAACAAATGATGCCATATTTGTATAAATAGAACCTTGATTTATGATTCAGTCCCTGAAAATAAAAAATTACGCGTTGATTGATGAAATTAATATTCAGTTTTATCCGGGTTTTATAACTATTACAGGAGAAACAGGTGCTGGAAAATCAATTTTAATCGGTGCATTATCTTTAATTATTGGAAATAGAGCTGATACAAGTGTTTTGAAGGATGATAGCCAAAAATGTATTGTTGAGGCTTCTTTTGATATATCAAAATATAACCTGCAAAATGTTTTTGAAGCCAATGATTTAGATTTTGATAATGAAACCATAATTCGACGCGAAATAAGCAGTAAAGGAAAATCAAGAGCTTTTGTTAATGACACGCCGGTTAATATCAGAGTTTTAAAAGAACTCGGAGCTAACCTTGTTGATATTCATTCTCAACACCAAAATTTAATTTTGAAAGACAGTCATTTTCAATTGGATATACTTGATGCTTATGCAGCGCATGAAAAATTAGTGAATGATTATAAATCTCATTTTAAGGAATATAGAAAATTAAAAAAGCAATACGATACTTTAAAAGCAGAAGCTGAAAAGAATAAGGCCGATATGGATTATTATCAATTTCAGTTTGATCAGCTTGAAAAAATCAACTTGAAAGAAGGGGAGCAAGAAGAACTGGAGAATGAATTAGAAACCCTTAACCACTCGGAAGAAATTAAGTATAATTTATCGAATGCTTATCATCTACTGTCTAATGAAGAAAACTCGATTCTTGTTCAGTTAAGGGAAGCTGCAGACAGCGTGAAGAAGATTGTAGAGTTTTTTCCTAAAGCTAAAGAACTGGGAGAACGAATGGAAAGCAGTTACATTGAACTCCAGGATCTTACTAATGAGGTTGATGTGATGAATGAGAACATGGAGCATGACCCGGAACGTGCGGAGTATATCCGTCAGAGGCTGGACGATTTGTATTCGCTGGAACACAAGCATAATGTAAGTTCAGATAAAGAATTGATTGAGATAAAGGGTGAAATTGCTCAAAAACTGGAAGAAATTAATTCTTATGATTTCAAATTGGAAGAAATCGAAAAGTCTCTCAATGAAAAGCGGAGTAATTTAAAAGAACTGGCTGACAAAATTTCTGTAAATCGGAATAAATCGATTCCTGCTATTGAAGAACACATTACGCAAATGTTGAGAGAGCTAGGGATTCCCAACGCCGTTTTCACCATTGAGCATAATAAACTGGAGGAATTTACAGAGAATGGTCAGGATGAAGTTCGTTTTCTTTTTAGTGCAAATAAAAATGTAGAGGTGGAAGAAATTTCCCGGGTAGCATCCGGAGGGGAGCTTTCACGGTTGATGCTGAGTCTGAAATCACTTCTTGTAAAAACAAAAGCATTGCCAACAATAATTTTTGATGAAATTGATTCGGGTACCTCAGGAGATATCGCTGATAAGATGGGCTCGATTATGCAGAAAATGTCCGAAACTACCCAGGTAATAAATATAACCCACCTTCCACAGATAGCAAGTAAAGGAAAATACCACTTTCTTGTTTTTAAGGAAGATGACCATGAACATACTTACACCGATATCAAACAACTGGATCATGAAGAACGTGTTCAGGAAATTGCTAAAATGCTGAGCGGTGAGCAGTTAACTGAAACAGCCCTGCAGAATGCCAGAGAGTTTCTGCAAACTTGATAGTCTTTTTCAAACATTCTAACTAATATTTTGTAACACATAATAATTGATACTAAAAATCTATTTATAATGGCTTGTAATTTATTAAAAGGGAAAAAAGGAATTATTTTCGGTGCGTTGAATGAGAAATCAATCGCATGGCAGGTTGCTGAAAAAGCTCACGAACAAGGAGCAGAAATTATGCTGACCAATGCACCCGTAGCAATGCGTATGGGGCAAATTAATGAGTTGGCAGAAAAACTCAATACCAAAGTCATTCCTGCAGATGCAACAAAAATTGAGGATATTGAGAATTTGTTTCAGGAGACCATGGATTATTTTGGTGGAAAAATTGATTTTATTCTTCATTCTATAGGCATGTCTCCGAACGTAAGAAAGGGAAGAACTTACGATGATCTTGATTATGATTATTTCCATAAAACATTAGATATATCTGCAATCTCATTCCATAAATTGTTGCAAAAGGCTCGAAAAATGGATGCTATAAACGAATGGGGTTCGGTTGTAGCTTTATCTTATGTTGCTGCACAGCGTACACTTTACGGATATAACGATATGGCAGATGCAAAAGCTTTACTGGAGTCTATTGCAAGAAGCTTTGGCTATATTTATGGAAGAGAGAAGGGAATACGAATTAATACAATTTCACAATCCCCTACCGCTACAACAGCAGGCTCTGGGGTGATGGGTTTTGAAGGTCTTCTTGATTTTTCCGAAAGAATGTCTCCTTTAGGCAATGCTTCTGCAGATGAATGTGCCGATTATTGTGTAGCCCTGTTTTCAGATCTTACAAAGAAAGTTACTATGCAAAATTTATATCACGATGGTGGATTCTCAAGTATGGGCATGAGCCATCGGGCTATGGATGTGTATAATAAAAACCTGAATAAATTGGATGATATTTGTGATTGTAGAGATGAAGAGGGAAT
>CAYFRV010000017.1:7572-20726 GCA_964345495.1 uncultured Bacteroidales bacterium
AAAAATAAGAAGGGTGTTCTGTCATTTCAAAACACCCTTCCTGCATTAATTTAAAAAATTATTCAGACGGAAGAAGTACTTTATCGATAACGTGGACGACGCCATTGGTACCCTGAATGTCAACTGATGTTACAGTTGCCTCGGTATTTATTGTGACGTTGTCGCCGACATCTACTTGAATATCTCCATTTAGTGTTGCAACACTGCCTGTGGAGAGATCTTCAGCTCTTACGTTTCCTGAAACTACATGATATTGTAATATGGGAACGAGATCTTCTTTGGTAAGGTCACTAATTCCTGTAATACCTAAATCGTTAAAGAGCTCGGTGAAAGCTGCGTTCGTCGGAGCAAAAACGGTAAATGGACCCTCTCCGCTTAAAGTGCCATCCAGTTCAGCCTTGACAACAGCTTCAACAAGGGTACTAAAATTGGAATTATTGATGGCAATATCCACGACAGTTGGCGGAAGCAGTACTTCATCTATTTCATGCACCACGCCGTTGGTTGCTTCTATATCCGCTGCAGTCACAGAAGTGCTACCATTTAACTTAACGCCTTCTTCTGTATTGACTAATAATGTAGTATTGGTGGAATTCGGGCCTGCATTCAACGTGTTAACATATCCGTTAGATAAATCACCCGACATTACATTTCCGCTAACCACGTGGTAAAGTAGAATCGGTTCAAGTTCCTCTTTGGTAAGATCATCCAGGCTACTTGCACCAAGTTCGGAGAGTAAATCACCAAAAGCATCGTTAGTTGGAGCAAATACGGTATAGGGGCCTTCACCTTCTAATACAGAAACAAGATCAGCTTTTACCAAAGCATCAACCAGTGTTGAAAATTGATCATTACTTTCTGCTGTTTCTACAATGTTTTTGGGAGCATCAGCAGGCAGAAGCACCTCATCAATTACATGGATAACCCCGTTTGTGCCTTGAATATCAGTAGAAGTAACGGTTGATTTTCCATTAATGGTTACAGTATTACCTACATCTATGGCAATGTCTTTTCCACCGATTGTAGTGACATTTCCGGAACTCAAGTCGGAGGATAATACGTTTCCGTTAACCACATGATAATTTAAGATAGGAAGTAAATCTTCCTTGGTGAGATCGTCCAGACTTGAAGCACCCAGATCTGATAGTAAATCCTCAAAAGCTGCATTTGTAGGAGCAAATACAGTAAATGGGCCATCTCCGCTTAAAGTGCCATCCAGTTCAGCTTTGACCACAGCATCAACAAGGGTGCTGAAATTGTTGTTATTAATGGCCATATCAACCACATTAGGCGGCATTAGTACCTTGTCTATTTCATGAATAACTCCGTTGTCGGCTTCAATATCGGCTGACGTTACTGCTGAAGAACCATTAAGCATAACTCCATTATCAATGTTTACCAAAAGGGAGGCTTTCGTGTCTGCAGCTCCGGGACTCAATGTCGGAACATAGCCATTGGAAAGATCTGTTGACATTACCTTTCCGCTCACCACGTGGTAAAGCAGGATGGGTTCAAGTTGCTCAGCAGAAAGATCGTCTAGTGAGGAGGCTCCAATTTCTTCGAATAGATTTTCAAAAGCCTCGTTTGTCGGAGCAAAAACCGTAAATGGGCCATTCCCTTCAAGAGTAGAAGCTAAATCTGCTTTTTCTAAAGCTTGTACCAGAGTTGAGTAAGAATCAACAGAAGAGGCAACATCAACAATCGTTTCGCCTTGCGGATCCGGACTCTCATCATTTGTTTCGTCATCTTCACAAGATGTAAACCCTATCATAGCTATTAATCCAATAACCATGAATAGTTTGAATTTTTTTCCTAATTTTTCCATAATAATTTGATTTTAAATTTATATGAATATCTAAACAGGTAGTTATATAAATTGTTTAAAAAAATATTAAAATAATTAAACAAATTATTATTTTTTTTATTTGTATTATTAGTTTATGCATTAAATATCCCTATGTTTAATGGTTTATGTAATATTTATTTGTTTAAAAAATAATATTAAAATTTAAACAAAAAATAAATATGCTTTATTTTGATAGAAAAGAATTATTTCATTAAAAATTATTTATGTTTTTATTAAGAGTTCGTATCCCTTTGTCTTTAAGTTGCTTTTATATCTGGGAAAAAATTGCAATTTTTGTGTTTTAATTTGCTTGATATGATAGCGAAAGCAGGACTGATTTTGTTTTACGTGTTCTTCCCGATGGCCATACTTTATTTATGCCGGAAATTCCCTATGGTAAATAAAATTGGTTCTGTTGTTATTGCTTATGTGTTTGGATTGGTTTTAGGTAATGTAGGTGTCCTGCCTGAAGGAAGCAGTATTATTCAGGAATATATTACCATGATTACAATACCACTGGCTATACCTTTATTGTTGTTTTCTGCAAATGTACGATCGTGGTTTAAAATGGCCGGTTCAACTCTTATATCTTTATTTGCAGCATTGATTGCGGTAATTCTGGTGGTATTTTCAGGTTATTTAATCTTTCGTACAGGTGATTTAGAGAATATGTGGAAAATTTCCGGCATGCTTGTTGGCGTTTATACAGGTGGCACCCCAAATTTAGCTTCGCTAAAGATGATGCTTGACGTTTCCCCGGATCTGTATATTATTACTCATACTTATGATATGGTGCTCTCAAGTGTATATCTTCTGTTTTTAATTACTCTTGGAAAAACCGTATTCTCATTTTTTCTGAAACCTTTTCCTTTAGCGCGCGAAAACGGTAGAACAACAATGTCACAGTTGGATGGCAGAGATCCATACAAAGGAATTTTGAAAAAGCATACATTGGTTCCTTTAAGTAAAGTTTTTGGCTTGTCTGTGTTGATATTTGCATTTGCAGGTGGTATAAGCCTGTTTTTTCCTGACAGATTACAAACTGTAGTGGTAATTTTATTAATTACGACTCTTGGTCTAGGCTTTTCACTGGTTCCTTCTGTGAACAGAACAGAAAAAACGTTTGAACTGGGTATGTATCTGATTTTAATTTTCTCTCTTGTAGTTTCTTCCATGGCTGACTTTGCTGATTTTTCAAGTACAAATAATTACCTCTTCATATTCATTACTTATGTAGTTTTTGGAACCTTATTGGTGCATGTGCTACTGGCTTATTTTTTTAAAGTAGATTCGGATACTTTGATGGTCACTTCTGCAGCTTTAATATGTTCTCCCCCATTTGTCCCTGTAATAGCTAGTGCAATAAAAAACAAGCAGGTTGTGATTTCTGGCTTAACTGTCGGCATCCTTGGATATGCAATAGGAAATTACCTGGGATATTTTGTAGCACAGATATTAAGACTTTTTTGATAAAACTAGAATAAACCATTGTCAATATTTATTTATGATGGGTTTAAGAATGGTTAAAAGTAGATCATTATCAGAGAAAATTAATGGAATTTTGAAGATTCATTTTTTTTGACTTTTTTCGTGGAAATAAACGTTTGAAAAAATATATTGAAGATTTCTTTCTGTGAATTATTCAGTATCTTTGCAGGCTGAAATGATTAGATAGTAATTGAATACGAAGACAACGAAAGATTGAATAATGGAGAATATTAGAAATTTTTGCATACTGGCACATATTGATCATGGTAAGAGTACACTGGCGGATAGGTTGTTGCAGTTGACTAAATCTGTGAGCGATCGTGATTATCAGGACCAGATGCTTGATGATATGGATTTAGAGCGGGAGAGAGGCATAACCATAAAAAGTCATGCCATTCTCATGGATTATTATCGTGAGAGCAAGAAATATTTTCTTAATCTGATAGATACTCCCGGGCACGTGGATTTTTCCTATGAAGTGTCACGTTCTATAGCAGCATGTGAGGGAGCGTTGCTTGTTGTTGATGCTGCACAGGGGATTCAGGCACAAACGATTAGTAACGTGTATTTAGCCATAGACCATAACCTGGAAATTATTCCGGTAATGAATAAAGTGGATCTTGATGCTGCAAAACCCGATGAAACAAGAGATCAAATTATTGAATTGATTGGTTGTGACAAAGAAGATATTATCGAAGCCAGTGGTAAAACCGGTTTTGGTATTCAAAATATAATAGATGCAATAATTGATAAAGTCCCCGCACCAAAAGGAGACGTTGAGGCACCATTGCAGGCGATGATATTTGATTCGGTGTTTAATTCTTATCGTGGCATAGAAGCTTATTTCCGTGTTTTTAACGGAAAAATAAGAAAAGGCGATCACGTGAAGTTTGTGAATACCGGCAAAGATTATTATGCAGATGAAATTGGTGTTTTGCGTATAAAGCAGGAGGAACGTAAAGAATTACAGGCGGGTGATGTTGGATATATCATCTCAGGAATAAAAACTTCAAATGAGGTTAAGGTGGGTGACACAATTACCCAATTTGATAATCCTTGCGATAAAGCCATATCCGGATTTGAAGATGTAAAACCGATGGTTTTCGCCGGAATTTATCCTGTTGATGCAGATGATTACGAGGAATTGCGTAATTCACTGGAGAAGCTCCAGTTAAACGATGCTTCGCTAACTTTTGAAACAGAGTCGTCTGCAGCGCTGGGTTTTGGTTTTCGCTGCGGTTTTCTGGGTTTGCTTCACATGGAAATCATTCAGGAACGATTGGATCGTGAATTTGATATGAATGTGATTACTACTGTTCCGAATGTTTCTTACAGAGTATATACCACTGAGGGCGAAATGATTGAGGTGCATAATCCGTCAGGCTTGCCTGAACCTAAATCGATTGACCATATTAAAGAACCTTATATTAATGCGCAGATAATTACCAGGGCGGATTTTATTGGACCGATTATGAAGTTGTGCCTTGATAAACGAGGAGAATTGAAAAATCAGGTCTATCAGCCCAATAATAGGGTAGAGGTGACGTTTAGCATGCCGCTGGCCGAAATTGTGTTTGATTTCTACGATAAGCTTAAAAGTATTTCAAAAGGCTATGCTTCTTTTGATTATTACCAAACCGGATATGAAACTGCCAAACTGGTCCGACTGGACATTCTGATAAATAGTAACATGGTAGATGCCCTTTCAACATTAATCCATCACGATCATGCTTATTCATTTGGCAGGAGAATATGTGAAAAACTGAAAGAGCTCATTCCACGGCAACAATTTGATATAGCCATTCAGGCAGCTGTTGGTTCAAAAGTTATTGCCCGCGAGACAGTAAAAGCATTGCGCAAAGACGTGACAGCCAAATGTTATGGAGGTGACATTACTCGTAAAAGGAAACTACTGGAGAAGCAGAAAAAAGGGAAAAAGAAAATGCGCCAGGTTGGTGATGTGGAGGTGCCGCAATCAGCTTTTATGGCAGTCTTGAAACTGGACAGTGATAAGTAATATTATTCTATTACTGAATTGTTCAATTGTCATTCAGTTGTTTCGGGTTTGTTTGATCTTATTTAAACTTTTTGCAAACACTTACCTGGTTGATGCATTCTGATTGTTGAACACGAAACTCTTTTTTACTCGCCTGCTCAGTGCAAGCTACTGTTACTGCAATTAATCACAAACGTCATTCATGCCTCAGGGATTCAACGGGATTTTTTTCTGCAGCTTTTTTTGCCGGGGAGTATCCAAAGATAACACCTACGGAAACACTTACCAGAAAAGCAACTATTACAGAAATAAAAGTGACTTTAGTCTGAATTCCGGTTATCCCTTCTATTGCTCCCGAAATACTTACACCTATAATTATGCCGAGAACGCCGCCAATTAGGCTAATCAAGATGGCTTCAGTTAGAAATTGTACAAGTATATCCATTTTCTTTGCACCAATAGCCATCCGTATCCCTATCTCTCGAATTCTCTCCATAACAGTAGCAAACATTATATTCATAATTCCTATACCGCCTACCAGTAAAGATATACCTGCGATTGCTCCCAATACAATATTGAAAACCTCCCTGGCTTCTTGTTTTTGTTTCAACAGCAATTCGGGAACAATGATTTCAAAATCTTTCATATCATTATGACGACGCTTTAAAATTCGATTTACTAAATCTGCGGTATTACTGAGTTGCTGAGTGTTATTTACTTTTATGATGATCCTGTCATACAAATGGTAATTATTCTTCTCATTTTCAGATAATCCACTGCTAAAATCCCTACCATAGAAACTAAAAGAATTTCCTGAGGAAGGTTTAGAATTGAGGGTTCCCCGGTTTTTCATTCTTAATACCATTGTTTTTTCGGGAATAAAAATATTTTGGTTTCGGTTATTCAACCCATATTTTTCGAACGAAATATCTCCCATAAATTCGGGTTCCAGAACCCCAACAACTTTCAGCCATACATGGCCAAACTTCAAATATTTTCCAACAGCCTCAGTTGATCGAAAAAGTTGTGCAGCAACATCATTCCCGAGTATACAAACCGGTTTTCCTTCTTTTTCCTGTATGGGAGTAAAAAAAGTACCTTCGGCAACTTTCAAATTATAAATATCAAGATAATCGTTAGAGATACCAATACCTTTACCTTTTTTGCTGCGGCCTTTATGAATCATTGTGGATTCAAGGAGAATTTCAGGCGAAATATGAGTTATATTAGGAACAATTGTTTGTATAGCTTTATAGTCAGATGCATTTAGTCCCGGGGAAAAACTGCTTTTCTCCTCGCCGTTTTGCTGACTTTCCTCACCATTTTCATCTTCTTCACCTGAATTTGAGCTTTTAAGTTTTGCTTCTATAACTATGTTATTTGCGCCTATTGTTTCCATCTGTTGCAATATTTCTTGTCTTGCTCCCTGTCCAATAGCCAGCATACTGATTACTGAAGCAACTCCAAACAAAATACCTAAAGCCGTCAGAATACTCTTTAGCTTATTTGTCTTCAGTGCCTCAACTGCAATCTGAATGTCATGAAAATAACGTTTAAACATTAGGAATACTTAATAGTGGTTATTTCAATGATTCTATATCAAAACTTTCGGCGTTACCGGGTTTATTCAGATACACCTTTTTCCCTTCCGGTAAGCCTTCGACAACAATATGGTTCTCATTGCTTTCTCCTACCTTTACTTCAATTTTCTTTTGGCCTGGTGTATAAACAAAATAGGAATTCTGCTCCGTAAACACGGCCTCCAGCGGGAGGTATTTTACGTCTTCATAAACAGAAGTTATAATTTGATTACTCGTGGTCATTGAAGGACGTAGTAACGAATCTGTCTCATTCAAAGTAATATCAACCTCAAAAACTTTAGCTCCTGTTCCTTTGAGTTCCTGTCCAATGTTAGCCACTTCGGAAACTTTTCCTTCGTATTCACGATTTGGGAAAGCATCTACCTGTATCTTAACATCCTGTCCTGTTTTCACCTTGCTTATATCGATTTCATTCACATAAGTCTTTGAAACCAGCGTACTCAAGTCTGGTAGAGTAGCAACAGTTAAATTCCACGGACTTATTGTGGAGCCTTCTTTTCGCTTTTTTCCATTATAGCCCTTTTTATAAATCACCATTCCGTCCTGAGGTGCATGAATTTTAAATTCCTCAAGCATCTGGTCCATCTCTTTCTTCATCCTTCTCTGCTTGGCAAGATTGATAGAAACTTCCTGCATTTTGGCTTCAGCCTTTTCAACCTGCAGTGAATAATTCTCTCTGGCTTGCTTCAATTCTCTTTTCGCTCTTTCATATTCAATCTTTGCCTGGCGTTTGGTTGCCGCAGGTTCATATTTCGACTGCTTCAACTGCAGTTCTCTTTCTTCAACCGCGTATTCCTTATCGATTAGCTGATTTCTCAGCTCTTTCAGCTCCATTGCCGTATCCAGCTTCGCTTTGACATATTCCGATTTCTTCTTTTCCAGCTCATCCTCAATATCTTTCAATTTGCTCATTGCCTCTGTCTTGTCTAAAGTTGCAACGTAATCGCCGGAATCAACAACAGTTCCTTCATCAACTAAATCTAAAATCTTCACTTCTCTAAGTCCAAGACTACGGCTCCTTAAACCTTCAGGCCCGCGAATTTCTTTTGACTCTTTCGCTTGCAACTCGCCGGTTGTTGTCACAACAACCTCAAATTGTCCCTGTTTCACTGAAGTAATCAGAGCTGAAGTATCTTTTTTATACTCACCGGGAAATACAAAAAACACCAGCAAAACCAAAACAACACCTAAAATAGCACTTCCTGCAATTAAAATCTTTTTTCTGTTCATTTGCTTTTAATCCGCTCTTTATAAGTATCACAAATCACTTCTATTTATTAGTCATCTCTTTTATATCCTCCATTACGCCATAAGCAAGTTCTTCTGCTATCTCTTTAGTATTACCTTCAGAATAAACACGGATAATCGGTTCAGTATTCGATTTTCGCAGATGTACCCAGCCACTCTCAAATTCAATTTTTACTCCATCTTCATCATTAATGTAATAATCGCTATAATCGCTTTTTAATTTTTCCAGAAGCTTATCTATTTCAATTTCAGGTGTAAGCTGAATTTTATTCTTATTGATATGGTATTTCGGATAGTTCTCCCTTAAGCCTGAACAAGATAGTCCGGACTTTGCCAGAAATGTCAAAAACAGCCCTACTCCCACTAAGGCATCGCGTCCATAATGCAATTCGGGATAAATAACGCCACCATTTCCTTCGCCACCAATTACGGATTTGTTCTCTTTCATCTTTTCAATCACATTTACCTCACCTACCGCAGAAGCTGCATATTTTCCTCCATGTTCACGGGTGATTTCGCGCAAAGCCTTGGTAGAAGATAAATTCGACACGGTATTTCCTTTTTGATTTTGCAGGACATAATCAGCAACAGCAACAAGCGTATATTCTTCGCCAAACATATTTCCATTTTCATCCACAAAAGCCAACCGGTCAACATCCGGGTCGACAACAATACCGCAATGTGCTTTATGTTTCAATACAGCATTGGTCATTTCTTTTAAATTTTCGGGTAATGGCTCCGGGTTATGCGCAAACTCACCATTTGGTTCACAATTAAGCTCGATCACCTGTTTAACGCCAAGCGCTTTTAAAAGCTTAGGAATCGCAATGCCACCAACGGAATTGATTCCATCTACCACTACCTTAAACTTTGCCTTTGAAATTGCTTTCTTATCGACCAATGAAAGTGACAAAATTTGTTGAATGTGTTCTTCCAGATAATCTTTTTCAGAAACAGCTCCCAGATTATCTACCTCTGCATACTCCATCTCCTTATTTTCAGCAATTATAAGCACTTGCTCCCCTTCCTCTGCATTCAGAAACTCTCCTTTTGAATTAAGCAATTTCAAGGCATTGTATTCTTTAGGATTGTGGCTGGCCGTAATAATTACTCCACCATCAGCATTTTCTTCTCCAATTGCAATTTCTACGGTTGGTGTAGTTGCCATTCCAAGTGTTACCACATCAAATCCCAATCCAATTAGTGTGCCGGTAACAAGTTTTTCAACCATCTCCCCGGAAGGCCTGGAGTCCCTGCCAATGACTATTTTCTTCTTTTTAGCCTGAGATTGTTTTGCACTCCATATCCCAAAAGCAGAAGTAAACTTCACGATATCTATCGGGGTTAGGTTTTCGCCGGGTGTGCTGCCAATTGTTCCGCGAATTCCGGATATTGATTTTATTAATGTCATATATTATTAATTTGATATTATTATGTAGATCAAAATTAGAATGATCCTTTAAACTTAACTTAATTTTTAATATTTAATTTCACGAATTAGGTTACCCTGTGGATCATACATTTCCCATTTTCCTTTTCTGTCGCCATCTCTAAACCTTCCGGTCATTTTTATTTTTCCATTTGGGTAGTAATAAAGCGCCTTTCCATTCGCTTCTCCTTCTTTATATGGAATTTGTGCTTTTAATTGCCCGTTTTTATAAAACTCCTTGTAACTATTCACCAGTTTGCTATCTTCAAACTCTGCTTTGATATGTATTGTATTACCTTCATTATCATAATAAAAAACAGCATTCTTTTCTACTTCTCCCTCATCATACAACACAGAACTCTTAAGCCTTTCTGACTCATAATAACACCTCCACAGTTGATCAGGCTTACCATCAGAGACATTTCCTTCATACCAAAGTGTGCTGTCCGGATAATAAATCTTTATTTGGCCGGTAGAATCCTCAGTAATATCCATCTTTTGAGGCTCAACCTTAAATTCAAGATTCTCAATAATTTTATGTTCCGCTTTAGATGCTTCAGCTTCAAAATCCAACAAATCTGAATTTATTTCTTTATCGGTATTAAGTTTGATCCTTATTTCACTTTCATAAACATCTTTAGTAGGTTTAACCTGCAGACCAATAGCATCCATACGCATAAGTAAGTTCCGGTTTTGCTTTAAAAAGTTTTGCATGTGTGCATCAGTATGATAATAAACAGATTCATACAATTCACTAGAATTTATATAAAGTTGTACATTTCCGTTTTTATCAAAATCTTTGTAGACATCATCAAATGATTGCTCGAACTCAAGAGTTTTCTTATCAGCAAAATGATCCAACAATGTAATTAAATTGTTAACAGAATTGCTGAATATTACATAATCATCAACGATAGTATAATACGGGCGGTCAATCTTTTCAAAAAGATTTCCGGCAAAAAGCTTAAAAAAACCTTTAATATCAAGATATTTTAACTCATGATTGTCATAAGACCTGCTTCTAAACTTCAAAGGACTTTTTTCTGACACCTTTTGTGTTATCAAATCTAACATATCACGGGCTGTATTGGTATTGCTTGCCCGTATTGCTACAAACATATCACTCACTTCAGAAGCCCCGATTTTTGGTTTTAGTTTTCCCAGCACAATCTCATCCTCAATCCAGTTAAACACATGATCCTGAATGTCTATATCAAATTTCTCCTCGATCTGACTGAAATACTTCAGATAATTAGAATAGGACTCGCTATCGATTGCAGCAAGTTCCTGTTTAAAGTTGGTATTGAATTTATTGAACTGTTCAAAATTGAAAGAAATATAAGAAGCAATATCCTTGGAAATAACCTGATAAGCATCCGAATTTCCAATATCAACGTCAGAAAAAGCATTCAAATAACCATGGGTTCCCGGATTTGCACTAATACCTCCGTTAAAGTGAATGATATCACCCTTAAATTCAATATTGTATGCCGCATATTGTAGTGGATTAACCCAGAGTTTGTAGTTTTCCGGATCCAACTTCTGTGTTTTCAGCACAGAATTAATCATGGAAAAATTTGCATACAACTGAATACCTCCACGTTTTCGGTATTCTTCGTCCAGTTTTCTAAAAGCTTCTTCCTGCACCCATTGATTTTCGTTGCCTTTAAGAACTTCCTTAACCAATTCTCTGCTGCTGCTCATAAACAAAACATTATCCCGGAATGACAAAAAATAACGAGAATCCTCTTTCCTGACTTCATAAACAGATTCACCATTAATCTTTATTTTTTGTGTCTGAAATTCAGATTCTTTGAACAACTTCTTTTCCAACAAATCAAATGAAAACCTGAGTTTCGAAAATTCCATCAAATCAAGATAAAATATGGATTGAAGTCCTTCTTTTTCAACCGGGTGCAGTGAAACAAGCAAGGAATGATTTTCGGTAAGTTTATTAATAAATTTATTTTGTCTGATTGCAGAATCAAGTGAATTGATCTTTTTAATGGAAGAATCCAACATTCGCTGCTGTTGTATAATTTCCCATGTGTCAGACTCCCGAAAGTTTTCCCAGCTATCTTTAAAATCTTCTGTATAAACCATCATAAAAGCATCTTCAGGTGCATAACGAAACATAGGTTTCTTCTCCGGTCTGAAAAACAAAAAATAGACTGCAATTACCACGGCAATCAAAAGCACAAAGATTACTAAGCTCCAAAATATTTTTCTTATTTTTCCCATATAATCAAATAATTAATTAATGATTAATCTTTTTAACATTCCGTAGACTTTTCCAAATTTACTGATATAAAAATAAAAATTTGAAAATATCTGAAATAATACAACCCAACTGCTAGAATTATCGCAAAATGAAAATAATAAAAGTTCTTAAAAAAGAAATTGTATTATGCGGGCCGCCCAAACTAAATTGGTATGGAAACGAAACTTTTGTGATATTTAGCATAGAATAATCCATGTTCGTTTCCTTCAAAATTCTATTTTTGCAAAATCAGACATCAGTGTATTTTTTTTATAAAAACAAACAGACATAAACAATGAGTGCACAAAAAGTGCTTTTATTATATTCAGGCGGATTGGATTCAAGGTTAAGCCTAAAACTGTTGAAAGAAAATGGCTACGAAGTGAGGGCAGCCTATTTCAAAATTCCTTTTACTTCATCTGACACCAAAACTGATCCTATTTTGAAAAGTGAAAATGTCCGGCTCGAAATATTTGACTGTACAAAAGACCAATTATTTCATGAGTATATAGAAATGCTGAAAAACCCCGAACATGGCAGAGGAGCCGGATATAATCCTTGTACAGATTGCAAAATATTTATGTTGAAGCATGCAGCTGAGTTTGCCAAAAATAATGGATATCATGCTTTAGCCACAGGCGAAGTTCCCGGCCAGCGTCCTATGTCGCAGACATTAAAAAAGATGGAAATCATCCGCGATAATATAGACCTGCCAATAATCCGGCCACTTAAAAAAGAAGGAATACATGGACGTACAAGAAAAATCCAAATGAGACTGGCAGAACAGTACAGCATAGATTATCCAAGCCCCGCCGGTGGTTGCCTGCTTTGCGAAAAAGATTTAAAAATAAGGTTAAAAACATTGATAGAGAAGGGAATTGTGAAAGAAGCAACCCAACCCCTTATTACTATCGGAAGGCACTTTTATTTCCCGGAAATCAATACATGGATTGTTGTAGGCAGGGAAAAACCGGAAAACGATATTATTGAGCAATACAGCACTGTCATTAAATCGGGAAAGGGCAAACCTGCTGTCTATTATGAAGGATACACCGGGGAAAATGAAAAAAAGGCTGAATCAACCGCAGTGAGCGTGCAAAAAGCTTATCAGGATAAGGACAGGGAAAAGATTGATTATTATACAAAATGGAAATTGTAACTTGGCTGTTGGCTATTGGCCTTTAGCCTTTAGCTTTTGGCAGAGAATTTTCTAACATTAGGTCTTACTATTTACTCATTCACACCTGCTGCTGCCACTGTTAACCTTGCGGTTGTCATTCAATGGT
>CAYFRV010000018.1:0-2711 GCA_964345495.1 uncultured Bacteroidales bacterium
AAAACAGTAGACAAACCATGAAAAGATTATTCACAACAATCGCAGTAATCGGACTTTTGATCTTTGGATCTACAGCTTTTACAATGGCTCAAGAAGATGAACAAGCCGACAAAGCAGAAATGCAAGACACAACTGAAGCGGTAGAAGATACAGCAGCCGCCGACACAACAGCTGCGGACACAACAGCTGCCGCTCAAGAAGATGAAACAACACAAGAAAGGGAATCCTTGCATAAACAAATTAAACAAAAGTTTATTGAAGGTGGCCCGGCATTTATGGGAGTTGTATTATTAGCATTAATTTTCGGTTTAGCTATCTCTATTGAAAGAATCATCTATCTAAACCTTTCTACAACAAACACAGAAAAGCTTCTTAAAAATGTAGAAGATGCCCTTGAAGAAGGAGGCCTCGAATCAGCTAAAGAAGTATGCCGAAACACCAGAGGGCCTGTGGCATCAATTTTCTATCAAGGATTAGACAGAGCAGACGAAGGAATTGATGTAGCAGAAAAATCAGTAATTTCCTATGGAAGTGTCCAGGCAGGTCTATTAGAGCAAGGCTTAACATGGATTTCATTATTCATCGCTATTGCACCAATGCTTGGTTTTATGGGTACTGTTATCGGTATGATCGGAGCATTTGATAACATCGAAGCCGCTGGTAACATTTCTCCATCACTAGTTGCAGGTGGTATTAAAGTAGCCTTGATTACAACAGTTTCAGGTCTTATTGTAGGTGTTATTCTTCAGTTATTCTATAATTATATTGTTTCAAAAATTGACAGCATTGTAAATAGTATGGAAGATGCATCAATTTCATTAGTTGACCTGATTTATAAGTACAATAAGAAAAAACAATAAAATTAACAGGACATTATGAATAAATTTATAAGAATATTAGGCATTGTTCTATTTGGAGTTTCTGCAGTGTTTGGCATTATATTCTATGCCGGCCCGGAAACTGCAAGTGGTGCACCTACTTTCACAAATACGATTCTTCTGTGGGCCGGCATTTTAGCAGCCATTGCGGCTGTATTGGCATTAGTTTTTCCATTAATTGAAATGGTAATGCATCCCAAGAAGGCCAGAGGAAGTTTAATAGGAATATTAGTGCTGGTGGTTTTAGGCTTGATAGGTTATGCTCTTGCTTCTACTGATCCATTAACCTTTGCCAAACCTAATCCTAACAATGTATCCTCAATTTTAAGACTATCAGGCATGGGTATAATAACCATGTATATACTGGTTGGTTTGGGTATACTATCGATCATCTTCACAGAGATCGCAAAGGCGTTTAAGTAAAAAATATTTTACATGCGACATTCGTTATAAAAAGCGAATGTCGCATGTAAATAGACTAAAAAAATCAAATATATGGCTAAAAAAGTTCCAGAATTTAATGCAGCACCAATGGCAGACATTGCGTTTTTGCTACTTATTTTCTTTTTGGTTGCCACAACAATGGATATTGATACGGGTATGACCCGTAAAATGCCTCCATTACCTGAAGATGAGGAGCAACAACAAGATGATAAGCAAATTAAAGAACGTAACGTCTTTGAAGTGCTGGTTAATTCAAGTGATCAATTGCTTGTTGAAGGTGAACCGATGCGAATAAGTAACCTTCGGGAATCCGCCAAAGAATTTATTGCAAATCCTGAAAATAAAGACAATTTACCTGAATTGACAGAGAAAGAATTTCCGGAATTAGGTGTAATGACGGTACCAAAAAACCACATTATATCTTTACAAAATGACCGGGGAACCTCTTATGAGATGTATTTGCACGTTCAAAACGAATTAGAAGCAGCTTATAGAGAAGTCAGAAATGAAGTAGCAAGAAGAAAATTCGGAAAAAAATACAAAGATTTGAACAGTGAAAGAAAGGATGCTATAAAAGAGGCTTACCCACAGGTTATATCAGAAGCAGAACCTAAAAATGTCGGAGGAAATTAATTATGGGTAAATTTAGAAAAGATGAAAAGAAAACGGTTCCAGGTTTATCAACCGCTTCTTTACCAGATATTATTTTCATGCTGTTGTTCTTCTTTATGGTAAGTACGGTAATCCGCGAAACTACAGTTAACGTTGCGCAAAGATTACCTTCTGCCACAGAAGTTCAAAAGCTGGAAAATAAAAACTTAGTATCCCATATCTATATTGGTAAACCTAAATCTACTTATCAAGATAGATTTGGAACTGAACCCAGGATTCAGTTAAACGATTCTTTTGCTAAAGTAGAAGATATTCGTGATTATATTCTTACGGAGCGGGAAAAACTTGATGAAAGCCAAAAGTCAAAAATGACAACAGTTCTCAAAATCGATAAAGAAACAGAAATGGGAATTGTCACTGACGTAAAACAAGCTTTACGTAAGGCGAGCGCGTTAAAAATAAATTATTCGGCTGCAGAAACCGAAAGTGTTTATTAAATTATAAACTAACTTTAAGTTAAAGTAAAAAAAGCCGGCTTCATTGTAAAGCCGGCTTTTTTATTGTGGCAAATTCAGAAGTAGAGGTAAAATTTAAAATTGCCATCAATTTTCTAATAAGTAGTTAGCTGCTGGCCCTTGGCTTTTAGCTGTTGGCTGTTGACTGTTAGCAAAAAGAATGCATCAACCGAACGAAAGTTTGCAAAGTGTACCATATAATGTCACTGAAACCAACCCGAAACCACAGAATGACAACTGAATGACCATTGAATAACCATTG
>CAYFRV010000018.1:2811-20559 GCA_964345495.1 uncultured Bacteroidales bacterium
TCTCCAGACAATTTAAGTCTATCAAAATAATCGGGAGTGGGTTTACCAACTAATTTGTCGACATACATCCTGGCAAGATATTGTCCAAGCATATATCCCTGACCTCTCAATCCAAGGAATAAGCCATACTCAGGATCAATAATCATTCTTGGCTCAACATAATACCCAGCCCAAACTGCCTGGAAACCAACAGAAGATAATTTAGGGATCCAGTTTGTAAAAATTTCAGTCCCTATATTTAAGAAATCCTGAGAATTAATCTTCAGGTTTTTCTCTGTTTCATTCGGTTCAATAGCTGGCGAAGCACAGCCAATGACCTGTCCGGTCTCAGCAAGCTGCTGCCCATACACTGCGACAAAGCCTTTATAATTTCTTCTGTCAATCATCATTGGCATTGGATTTCCATTCACGCCGAGATAAGGAAGACGCCGTGTGATAAATGCCTGATGTTTTACAGAGAATAAACCTGTTTCAATACCCATGTTTTTAGCAAAATGATGGCCAGTAGGCCCCATCGCATTTATGAACACATTCGTTTCATATTCCACATACTCCTTGTTATGATTACGCGTTAAAACCTTATACAGACTTCCATCCTTTTTTACATCAATTACTTCACAGTCTTCTTCAACAGTTCCTCCATTCTTTTCACCTAAGTGGCGTATAAGATCAAGCACTTTTCCTGGTGTTGACTGCCAGCAATTTTTGGTTACCAATGCAGCTTTATATGTATCCAGACTTGTATTAAAATGAGGGGACAATTCTTTTGGGAAATCCTTTGGCTCAATCAGGTATGCATCAGACCACTCAATGGATTTTTCCAGTGTTTTATAAATCTCATCATTATGAGCAAAGGTTACATAACGTATAGGCCGATAATCAACATTAGATATTTGTTGCAATTCCTGAAAAATCCTATTGTTGTTATTTGCTATTTCTGACAATTCAGGCAAACTGAAATTTGGCCGCCCCCCTGCAATATTTCTCCATGAGGATCCTCTGCCAAAATTTAATAAAACAGGGTTCTGCCCCTCTTCTGCCAGATATCTAAATGCAGCACTACCAGCGATACCTCCTCCGGCAACAAGTGAATCCACCTGTACTTTTTTCACATCTTTACCATTAACCAGAGGCTCAACCTGTTCATGGACAGAACGCGGATAAAGCTCTCCCATTGATATCTGATTTGACATTGGCCCTCTCGGCGTTGCTTCACCTACTATGGATTTTTTATATTTTGGCAAGACCTGTTTCAATCTTTTTATACAACGTTTACCACGGCAAGCTCCCATCCCTAACCTCGTTGTATGCTTTATTTCATCAACAGATATAAATTTGCGTTCGCCAATAACTTCTAATATATCTTTAAGTTTAACATCATCGCAATGGCAAATATATTTTTCTTCTTCGAGGCCATTAGAGTAAGGTTCAAATTTTATCTTCTCCGGATAATTTTCTTTAGCAATAAACCCGCGAGCCTTCATCAATTCATCGCCCGCTAAATCGTATGCCTTCACTCTGGCCACATGGGTCTTATTAGGTTTTTTCATAATCTTATCAACAATACCCTCACCCACCTTTTCTCCTTGATTATCTACAAGAAAAACTTCGGTATTTTCTTCAGCTTCGATTTCAATTGGCAAAAACACCCAATTCTTTTTATAATTGTAACCGAATATTGCTAATCCGGGACATTGATAAACACATTGCATGCATCCGGTGCACTTTTCATAATCAATTTCCGGCACTGTACTTGTTGAAGATTTTGTAATTGCGCCAAAAGGACAAACAAAAGCACAGGGATTACAGGCAAAACCATGTAAGCAATCTATCAGGACAAATGGTTTTTCTTCCCTTCTTTCTTTATCGGGCTTGTATGGTTCATCAAGAATCGGTATGGGTTCTTGTTGAGAATCGATATATTCCTTAGAGATACTCAAATACTTCTTATAATCATACCTTTCACCCATCTCCTCTAGTATCTCATAAGCAACTTGTTTACCACGTAGCACAGCACTTGTACCTTCACCTATTCGGACTGCATCGCCAGCTCCATGACAAGCTCTTCCAAAAACTTCTTTTCCTTTGGTATAGAGTACATCATCTGAAACCAAGCCGGTACATACATTAATGGCATCAATGCCATCAATTCTTTTTTCCGTTCCGGGAATAGGTTCAAAATTTTGCGATTCAGCAATAACAGCACCTACAACACCATCGTAATTGTCATTTGGGATGGCTTTTAATAATAAATGACCAGTAATAACCGGAATACCGAGTCGACGTACTCTGTTTGCCTGCACAGGAAAACCTCCTTCCTGAGGCAAAGCTTCAACTATAGCTTTCACATTGGCACCAGCCTGAGTGAGCTGATAGGAGGTTAAATAACCTATATTTCCGGCACCTACAGTTAAAATATTTTTACCTAACAATGTTTCTTCAATGTTCATCATCTTCTGCACTACCGCCGCTGTGTACACCCCAGGAACATCATCATTTTCAAAGGGTGGCATAAAAGGAACTGCTCCTGTCCCAATAACTAGATGCTCGGCGTCTACGAAATATATTTCGTCTGTTTTAATATTTTTAACAGCCAGACGCTTCCCTTCTAAAATATCCCATACAGTAGAATTCAGGAAAATTCCACTATGGTCATCGCCGGCAAGTTCTTTGGCAATCTCAAATCCACGTTTACCACCTAAATTCTTCTCTTTTTCAAAAAAGAAAAACTGGTGAGTCTGCATTAAAAATTGTCCACCAATATTTTCATTATTATCAATAACTATATTATCTACCTCATATTCATTAAGCACATCCCTGGCAGCCAATCCCGCCGGACCCGCTCCAATTATTGCCACATCAGTTTTATATACAAGCTGGGGTTGTCCGGCATCAACTTTTTTTGCTTTCGGTTCATAATCCTTTGGGATTTCCTGAACTTGCTTTACATTATCAACTTTGGTAATACATATTCTCCTTACTTCTCCGTCGACAATCATCTCACAGGCTCCACATTTCCCGATTCCACATTCTAAACTTCTGTTTCTTCCCGCTAAGCTGTGGGAGTGTACGGGAAAGCCAGCCTGATGTAAAGCTGCTGCAATTGTCAATCCTTTTTCACAAGTTACGGTCTGACCTTTAAAATTAAAGGAAACCACTTCTTTCTTTTCTATATCTAAAATAGGATGTTCTGTAATCTTGCGCATAAAAACAGGTTTTATATTAATGTACTAAAGATTACAAATCATTTATTTTTTTTCAATGATTTTTATCAGTAAGGAAAGCAAATAAAGCTTAAAAGAAGTATAAACCAGAATAATAAAAGATATGGAGTACTATTTAGACTCAAAATAATTAAGGAAAATTGGTACTATCCTGGGAGAATATTGGAAATTGGATTTATTCTTTCCAAATGTTTTTCTTAACAAGATTAAGGCGTTCTTCAAAAAACATCCGGGCGATAGATTCAAAATATTGCGTATAATCAGATACGTAGAAAATATCCTCAGATGATGCCGAATTATTATTGAGTAAATTTTTAGATTCCAGTTTTGATCTTAAATATTGAGCGACAATATTGGCAGAGTCTAGCACATCAACTTGAAAATCAAAGAACTTACGAATTTGATTTTTGATGATGGGATAATGTGTACATCCTAAGATAAGCGACTTAATATCTTTTAAAAGATTAGAAGAAAGGTAAGAACGAATAATCGCATTACTAATATCATCATAAACAAAACCTTCTTCAATCATAGGCACAAAAAGAGGGGTTGCAAGAGGCGCTACCTGTATGCTTCTATCATTTTCCACAATTTTCTTCTCGTACATACCACTATTTATGGTACCTTTTGTACCAATGACTCCAATTTTTGTATCCTTATAATGCTCAGAAATATAATTTACTACAGGATCAATTACATTAACAATTAAAATTTTGTTGTCCAGGTAGTTTTTCAATTCATTATAGGCAACTGCTGAAGCAGTATTACATGCAATAAGAACAACCTTCACTTTTTTTTGAATCAAAAAATCAGCAATGCGTTTTGAATAGTAAATAATAGTCTCTTCAGATTTATCTCCATAAGGTAAGTGGGCCGTATCCCCAAAATAAATTAATTTTTCATTTGGCAATACTTGTTTTATAGCGCTGGCAACTGTTAAACCACCAACGCCTGAATCAAAAACACCTATGGCTTGTTCTGAATTTGACATTGAAAATCATTTAAAATTAAAAAAGACCATCTCCTTTTAAAGATGGTCTAATCTTTTTTATTTGCAAAACATTTATCGAATCCCTAATTCTTTCTTTACAAGAGGAGCCACATTCTTACTATTCTTGTCATCCTTATAAACAACTGCTCCTGCGCTGGTATCGAAGATATAAATTAACTCCTGATCTTCTCCGACTCTCTTTATAGCATTTTCAATTTTCCGCATAATAGGTTGCATTATCTCGGATTGTTTTTGCTGAAAATCTTGCTGTGCAGTAGTTTGAAACTCCTGAATTCGTCTCTGAATATCCTGAAGTTCTTTTTCTTTAGAATTTCTCACTGATTCAGAATACCGGTCAACATTTTCCTGATAGTTCTGAAGTTTGTTCTGATATTCCTGTTGCATTGTCTGTAATTCTTGCTGCAACATCTGATTGTATTCTTGCAATTCTTGTCTTGCACTATCTCTTTCAGGCATCATACTCATTATTTCCTGAACATTAACATGTCCAAACTTAAAATTATCTTCCTGAGCAAATAAATTATTAGCGGGCAACAATAAAGCAATTGCAAAAATTAGTACACATATTCTTTTCATAGCTAGTTTAATTTTAATATTTAATTTATTACAAATTTATCTAATTTATTTTATATAACCCAATTCTTTCAGGACTTCATCACTTTTATCGTATTTGGGGTCAGTATAGAGTATATTTGACTTATCGGAGGCATCAAAAATAATTGCATAATTTCCATTATTAGCTATTTTTTGTATTATACTATAAACTTCTTCCTGAATTGGTTTAACAAGTTCCTGTCTTTTTTTATATAGTTGTCCTTCCGGTCCAAAATATTTATTCTTAAGTTCATTAAGTTCCTTCTTCTTTTCTTGAATATCTTGTTGACGTTTTTGTTTCATTTCATCAGTCAGGAGCACTTTCTCATTCTGGAACTCTTGTGTAAGTTCTTCTATTTCTTCTTGTTTTGATTCAAGCTCTTGTTGCCATTCATAGGACAATTGGTCAAGTTTTTCCTGAGCTGATTTGTAAGCAGGTATATTTTCCAGAACATATTTTGTGTCAACATAAGCAAATCGCTGGCTAAAAGCAGAAAAAGCTAATGTCAATAGAAAAAGACTCAAAACAACTCTTTTCATAGTAATGAAGATTTAAAATTGCTGTCCAATTACAAAGTGGAATTGTCCGCCGTTTGCATCTGGTCTACCTTCAATTGTATCGAAACCATACCCCCAATCGATTCCAAGTTTACCAAACATAGGTAAAAACGCTCTTACTCCAACTCCTGCTGAGCGTTTCAGGTAAAAAGGATCAAATTGTTCAAAATTATGCCAGGCATTTCCTGCTTCCACAAAACCAAGAACATATATAGTCGCCTGACGTTCAAGAGAAACAGGGAAGCGGAGTTCCATGTTTATTTTTTCATAAACATTACCTGCTTTTTTTCCATCAATAATAGGTGTAAGTGAGCTATTCTCATAACCTCTCAAAGCTATTGTCTCCCTTCCATATAAATTGTAACCTGAAAGACCGTCACCACCAACATCAAAAGAACCAAAAGGACTGAAACCCACATCCTGATCATAGTATCCCAGATAACCGAACTGACTTGTGGTAGCTAGCACTAAATCATCAAAAAGTTTAAGATACCATTCACTTTTAAACTTCCATTTATGATATTCAACCCATCTGTATTTTTCTGAGTTTATTTCGTTTTGTATCTCTTGTTGAATGAGAGCTTCCGAATCTGCATTTGTTTGGCTTGCATCATAATCAGCTAAGACATCCTCTCTAATGTTCGTTTTCTCAGCCTCGGAAAGCTCCCACCATTTATCCTCTTTAAACATTGAGAATGGTGGAGTTAACTCCAATGAAAGCGAGAATTTTGAACCACTACGTGGATAAATTGGTTGGGAAACAGAATTTCTGGAAAAAGTAGTCTGAAAACTAACATTATTTGACTTTCCATCTTCTATAATAAAGTAATTATCCCATTTGTTTAAGTTATACTGTTTAAAACTGAGAGAATTTGCCATCAGGAAGTAATCATCAGGCCACTCCAGACGTCGCTGTAAACTAACAGAGGCACCTGACATATTGAAAGATTTGTCTCCTGATTGATAAAAATAGGTAGCATTTGTTCTTGAAGAATGGTATAAAGAAACAGAAAAACGATTAGGTTTTTCACCTCCAAGCCAAGGCTCAGTAAAAGATATACTATAATTACTATAATACCGCCCATTAGTTCTGGCTCTAATTGATAATGACTGGCCATCACCTGTAGGAACAGGCTTCCAGGCATCTTTTTCAAAAATTCTGCCTACAGAAAAATTGTTAAACCTAACTCCAATTGTTCCTACCAACATACCGGCACCCCAACCGCCTGAAATTTCAAGCTGGTCATTTGGTTTCTCAACAACAGAGTATTCTAAATCGACTTCACCGCGGGACTGATTAATGTTTATTGGTTCAATACCCATTTGCTCGGGATCAAAATGGCCAAGTTGTGACAATTCTCTTTGAGAACGTTGGATAGCACTCTTACTGAACAGGTCTCCAGGTTTTGTTCTTAACTCCCGCCTGACAACCTCTTCATGTGTCTTGGTATTTCCATTAATAATCACCCGATTCAACCGTGCTTGTTTTCCTTCATGTAACCTAATTTGAATGTCTACTGAATCATTTTCAATATTAGTTATTACGGGTTGAGCATTAAAAAACAAAAATCCCCTGTCAAGATATAAGTTTCCCACGGCATCTTCAGCCATATTGATTCGTTCATTAAGGAGAGATTGGTCAAATGGATCTCCTTTCTCAATTTTCAAATTAGTATTTAAGACCTGCTCAGGATATCTTGTATTACCTGTCCACTTGATATCGCGGAAAAAATACTGATCACCTTCTTCCACTGTCATTCGAATCATTATTCTCCTGTCACTCACATCATAAACAGTATCATCAACTATTTCAGCATCTCTATATCCATTAGATTTATATTTTTCAATAATCTTCTTTTTATCTTCCTCGTATTTTTCGGGAATAAATTTTGAACCCTGAAAAATATTCCAGTTCTTTTTATGGGTATGCTCCATTGCCCTTCGGAGTTCACGGTCATTAAACACCTTATTCCCTTCAAAGACAATATCCTTAATTTTTACTTTATCATGCGTTTTTACATCAGCAATTAACTTGACTCTGTTTACACGGGCTGTATCGTCAACCTTTTTAATATCTACTTCAGTATTCAGATATTTTTTATCGTAATAATAATCCTTAATGGTTTCCTTAATATTATTAACTACATTATCTGTTAGTTGGTTTCCTTGCTCTAATTTTAATTCTTCTTTTATATCCTTTATGTGAGAATTTTTTATCCCCTTAATTGTAAATTCTGATAAGCGCGGTAATTCCTGCAAAGCTATATTTATTGTTACAGAATCGCCTTTAAAATCCTGAGCATAAATTTTTACGTCTGAAAATAATCCTTGTGACCATAAGTTATTAATAGCCTTAGTGATTTGCTCACCTGGTATTGTAATCCTATTTCCCTCTCTAAGGCCGGAAAGATTCGAGAGGATCTCTTTATCCAGGTATTTGATGCCACTGACCTGAATATCCTGAATATAGTATTCATCTGAAGTTGAATAATCTATAACTTCTGATGATTCAGATTGAGCAAAAATTTGTGTTGTAAACAAAATTAAAATAACAGTTAAGATTCTTTTAATCATGGTGTGGGGTATTATCTTTTGTTGGATTTTGAATATCGAGTTGATCACTGGTTTTGCCAAAACGGCGTTCTCTTTTTTGGTAATCAAGTATTGCATCATAAAAATTATCCTTTCTAAAATCGGGCCATAAAATATCGGCGAAATATAATTCAGTATAAGCAATTTGCCAAAGCAAAAAGTTACTCAATCTGGATTCACCACTTGTTCTAATTAATAAATCAGGATCGGGGATAGTTCCTGTCGAAAGATATTCTCTAAATTTGTTTATATCAACCTCAGTTGAGATATTATTGTTCTTGACATCTTCTCCAAACTTATTCATAGCATTTATAAGCTCCCAACGAGCACTATAATTCAAAGCCAGAACAAGGTTAAGGCGTTCATTATGAGCGGTTTTCTCTTTGACACCCTGAATTTTTTCCTGCACTTTTTTAGGTAATCCTTCTAAATCGCCAATTGTAAGAAGCTTTATATTATTTTTCAACAATGTATTTAATTCTTTATCAATTGTGCTTACTAAAAGATTCATCAGCGCATGAATTTCACTTTCCGGTCTGCTCCAATTCTCACGCGAAAAAGCATAAAGTGTTAAGTAACTAATACCTAATTCTGCAGAAGCCTCTACAGTTTCCCTAACGGACTTTACACCATTTTGATGGCCAAAAATTCTACGATTACCTCTTCTTTTTGCCCATCTTCCGTTACCATCCATTATTATTGCTACATGGTTGGGTAACCTATCCATTCTAATGTCTTCTTTTCTACCCATATTCACTCTTCTTAATCATCGTACGCAGGACATTCTATTTTCTCTCTAAATGGCTTAAATGTAAAAAACACAAAAGCTATATGATACCAATCATTGTTATGAATGACTGGTTCATTTTCTGAATCATAAACTGTCTCTACGCCATCCATAGTATCTATAAATAATTTTCTCGCACTCCATTCTATTCCAATGGAAAAGCGCTCAAATATATTATATTTAATTCCCAATCCAAAAGGAATTGTAAGCGGAAAATTGTTTTTTTCAGTATTGAAAAAATAATTCATTCCTACACCAGCAAAGACAAAAGGAGAAAAATTATACTTTTTTATGTTATACATTTCATAAGGCAAAAAATTATATTCGATGGCTACAGACATATCCATAAAGGTCTTATTGAATGACTGCTCGGGGGAAGTATTCAGGTAAATAAAATCCGAAGCAGAGCCGCGCAAGTTTTCATAGTAGAAAGAATAGCGCAAAGAAGTTCGTAATCCAAATTCATTTTTTATAATACCCCCAAAGCTAGGTGAAGGGGCAAAAAAAGGATTAGTTTTGTTATAATCTCCTAAATAGTGTGAAGTCCCTGCTCCCATACCCACAGATATAATATCCTGGGAAAAACCTGTAATAACAAAAAGGTTTAAGATTAACCCAGCCAAAAAAAATTTATTCATAAAAAATTAAAAATTAAATCTACCCCGTTTTGAGGTGTCAATTTTTAGAATAACGTTGAGTAGTGTAAAATAGTATATATCGTTAGCCTTTGAATATTGAGTGGTAAGACCATCCAGGTAATCGGAAGCGGCCCATCTTCCCCCCAACTCAAAACCGACATAAAGTTGACTGTTTAAAGGATATTTTACCCCGACACCAAAGGGAATGATGAGTCCAAAATGTTTATCATCATTAAACCGATCGCTACCTTCCAAATCAGCTAATGGTTTTGGATTGAAATAAATTCCACCAAGTCCGGTAAAAACATAAGTATTTAAAGAACGATCAAATGTTCTCAGGCCATCCCGTAACGCCATAACTGAATAAGTTCTTGGTCGTTTTTCCGGTATAATATTATATTCTACCTGTCCGCTAAGTTCGAATACAGAAGAACTAAAAGCATAATTGCGTGCTTCATTTTTGGAATTTTCATCAGAAGCTTCCAAATATCCAAAGGCCAAATTGGCTTTTACATCAAACTCTTCAGTTATTCTGTATCTTCCTCCAAAATTCAAGTTTGGTCGAGTGTATTTAATGGAAATATCTTTTAATCCAAATAAATTATTTTCATCGGCTGTTCCGCCAATATCTCCAAAGTAATGTGCACTTCCTATTCCTGCAGCTACTTCAAGTCTCTGAAGCTTCCATCTCTGGGAGAACGATAACAGGGGAAGAACAATTAAAATTATTGTAAAATAATATTTGATTTTCTCTTCTTTCATCATTAAAATCAAATTTAAACATTTATGTTACACAAATCTAAATAAATGGTTCAAGAATGCTATTAAAATTACAAACAATATTTTTTGCTGCCAAATTCAATTTCGTTTATCCATTCCCCACATCAACTTATTTCTTAAAGTACTATAATAATTTGAATCTTCCAGACGTAGTACATTCATTGGAAATTTCGCTTTCTCAACATGAAATGTATAAGATTTATCCACAATTGTTGAATAATGATCCATTGAAAGCAAATATTGAGAACATCTTCCTGCAGGGACCAAAGATATTTTCCTGTCATCCGGAATAATAATTGGACGAACAGTGAGATTATGTGGTGAAATTGGTGAAATAATAAAGTTATTTGAATCGGGTGTAACAATAGGACCGCCCACACTCAAGGAATAAGCGGTAGAACCTGTTGGGGTTGAAACAATAAGACCATCAGCCCAATATGTATTCAGATACTCTTCATCAATGTAAACATGGACTGTAATCATCTCTGAATTCTTCTTCTGAATTGTAATATCATTCAGAGCAAAATTAAAATCACCAAACAATTTATCTTTTGGATTTAACTGAAGCAATGTTCGCTCTTCAATGTTATAATTACCTTTAAAGATTGAATCTACAGCAGCATAAATATTTTCTTGCGAGATACTCGCTAAAAATCCAAGATTACCAAAATTAATTCCAATTACAGGAATTTTTGTATCACGTACTATTGACAAAGTATCCAGAAAAGTACCATCCCCTCCAATGCTGATGACAAAATTTATCTTTGTATCTAGATCTTTGTGGCCATAAAAACATTTTTCATACGATGGCTTATAATCAAATTCCGTTTCTAAATAATTTAAAAAATCACTATAAATATAAATATCAAATCCATATTCAGAAAGCGTATATATAAACTGTTTTAACGTGGGAAATAGTTTTTTTTCGATATATCGTCCGTAAAGAGCTACTTTCATCGGGTCTAATTTAATTAATCATATTTAAAAGCATGAATTGCGCCAGAAATATAATCATTATTTATCGCAATGCCTTGTAATTCTATGTGTTTAAGTATCTTAGTAATAATTCATATCTGGAATTATACAAATCATCTTGTTTATCTACCTCCAGGTATGAGGCTTTCACCTCGTATTCAAAACGGTAGAATGTCTGAATAATTGAAGATAAATCTGATACATTAACCTTTATTGTAACTTCCATTCTGGCAGAATCTTGTAATGACACAATATAAAGACTTAGGATTTTTGCATCATTAGATTCTACAATTTGTGCAATTTCACTTGGTGAATAATCATTTTCATGAACCTCTAGTACAATAATGCCTCCTGGCCTTTCAATAGCCGAATATTTTGCAAACTCATGCAACAAATCTACCATTTTTATGACTCCAAGAAACAATTTTGAATCATTAACAACGGGAATTACGGATAACTTCAATCTTGCTGCTATTTCCAAGACCTCATATATATGTTGATATTGATTGGCAAAAGCCATAAAAAGGGACAACTTATGATTTCCAATCACGTCATCCGGATTGTTCAAGTTATATATATCATCCTCACAAATCAAACCCAGAAACTCTTCATTATTAACAATAGGAAGATGAGAAACCTTAAAAAACATCATCCAGTTTAAGGCCTCCAATCCCGTATCGGAAGTCTTCACAGGGGGAATTTCATTTGATATCAGATCTTTTGCAATCATTGTAACAATTTATCCAAAAAACTTAAATTTGCATAATTAACAAAACGCTGAAAAACTTTGTTCTATTTTATTCTATTTAACAATATGCAAAAATTATGACAAGATTAAGTGTAAATATAAACAAAATTGCTACACTCAGAAATGCCAGAGGAGGAAATCTTCCAAATGTTTATGAAGCGGCAGTAAATTGTCAAAGATTTGGAGCTCAGGGCGTAACCGTCCACCCAAGACCAGATGAACGTCATATTACATATCAGGATGTTAAAAATATTCGTCCAGCCATAACAACAGAATTTAATATTGAAGGGTATCCATCAGAAAGGTTTTTACAACTGGTTTATAAGGTTAAACCCCATCAGGTAACAATGGTTCCGGATCCCCCGAATGCACTAACTTCTAATCAAGGCTGGGACACAATAGAAAATAAAGAATTTTTAACTGAAGTCATTAAACAATTAAAACGATTTAATATCAGGACATCACTCTTTATTGAAACAGATGATGAAAAGATAAAACACGCAAAAGACACCGGAACGGACCGTGTGGAATTATACACAGAACCATATGCTTCTGAATTCCCAAAAAATAAAGAGAAAGCCATTAAACCTTTCATAAGAGCCGCAGAAACAGCAAACAAAATAGGATTAGAACTAAATGCAGGACACGACCTTAACCTGGATAACTTAAAATACTTTAATGATCACATTCCGGGTTTATTAGAGGTTTCTATTGGCCATGCGCTCATTTCCGATGCGCTCTACTATGGATTAGAAAACACAATTCAACTTTACCTCAGGCAACTGAGCTAAAAACAAATTCTTTGCTATGCAACTATTTTACAGACTATTAGGCGAAAACAACACCAAACCTTTAATAATTCTTCACGGACTTTATGGGTCTTCTGATAACTGGTTAAACATTGGAAAACATTTGGCAGAGTCTTATAAAGTTTACTTAATTGATTTGAGAAATCATGGAAATTCGCCACATAGCAAAAAACATAATTATTATTTAATGCGTGATGATTTATTTGAATTCATGGAAGAGAAAGCTATTAGTAAAGCTTCAATTTTAGGGCATTCAATGGGTGGTAAAACGGCTATATATTTTGCTCTTGAATATCCTGAAAAAGTAGAAAAACTGATTGTAGTTGACATTGCTCCCGGGCCTTACAAATCACTTGCAAATCCTTCTCCCAATACATTAAATCACTTAAATATTCTCAATGCCTTATACAATTTAGACACGGAAAAAATAAAAACACTTCGTGATGCGGACCAGGAACTTTCAGAAACAATTCCCTACAAACAGGTTCGTCAGTTCCTTCTAAAAAATTTAAAAAGAGACAAAAAAGGAGAATTTCATTGGTTATTAAATGTAAACACGCTTAGAAATGAACTACCCAGCATTGTTGATGGAATAGATGTCAATAATTACGCTGAAAACACTATGGATGATAACAAAAGGCAGTACCCCGTTCTTTTTATTAAAGGGGGAAGTTCAGAATATATTGGGGAAAGAGGTATAAATGAGATAAAAACACTTTTTCCTGATGCTTATATTCAAACCTTCAAAAATGCGGGACATTGGGTGCATGCAGAACAAAGAGAAAAATTTATCGAGACAGTAAGAAAATTCTTATCCTCTAACTAATCAGTAGCGCGTTCAATATCTTGTTCCCCGACAAGCTCTTCACCCCTAAACCTTAAAAATAACTGTGCTACTGCTTGCGTATCCTTTTCACAATAATGAACAATTCTTTCCACATCGTTTTCTTCCCAAAATACTTTTCCAACCATACTCCCATCGATATCATCTTTAGGAGTTGGTATATCAAAAATATAAGTCAATAAATCCAGGCTTGTATAATGTTTATAATCTCCGAATTTCCACAACTCCATGGTATCAAGAAAAGGAACTTCCCATGGTTTCTTCCCGGGGACATTTAATATATCGGGAACAGGCAAGCTGTTTATCAACATTCTTCTTACAATATAAGGAAAATCAAATTCTTTTCCATTGTGTGCACAGAGCCGGGCATCATCTTTAGACGAAAACCTCTGAACCATCTCAGAAAAACCTTGAAGCAATTTCTTTTCGTCATCACCATAGAACGATTTCACTCTAAAACCATATTTCGATGTTGTTCCATTTTTAAAGACGCCAACCGATATACAGACAATTTTCCCGAATTCTGAGTATATCCCAGCACGCGGAAAAACATCTTCAGCACTCTCCTCTTCGGAACGAAATTTTTCAGATTTTTTCTCCCAGAAATATTTGAACTTTTCCGGCAATTCGTTAAAGCTTGGTTTTTGCGGTACTGTTTCTATATCAAGGAACAGGATATTAAAAGGGTTAATTTTCTCTAACATAAAAAAATATTTTCCTATTCTTCATCATAAAGATTTTTCTCAATTATCGAAGTCAAAATATCTATAGCAACTTTATTATTTCCACCTTGCGGGATGATAATATCAGCATACCTTTTAGTTGGTTCAATAAATTGAAAGTGCATTGGTTTTACTGTTTCTTCATATCTTTTCAGTACATTAGTAACAGACCTGCCTCTTTCATCAATATCTCTCTGAATTACTCTCATTAACCTGTCATCGTTATCAGCGTCAACAAAAACCTTAATGTCCATTAAATTCCTGAGCTTCAGATTTTGAAGAATCATTATTCCTTCAACAATGATTACATTTTTAGGTTCGACAGTTATTGTTTCTTCAGATCGGGTACTTGTAATATAAGAATATATAGGTTGTTGAACAGGAATTCCTTGCTTCAATCTGGAAATATGATCTATAAGAAGTTTAAATTCGATAGCGCTCGGGTGATCAAAATTTATATCATGCCTCTCTTCAGGTGGTATATGGCTACTATCTTTATAATATGAATCTTGTGGGACAATAGCCACTTCGTCTTTGGGAAGTCTATTAACAATTTCCCTGACTACTGTTGTTTTTCCCGAACCTGTACCTCCTGCAATACCAACTACTAACATAAGATTGTAAGTTTAATTAAAACCAACCATCACTTGCTTTACGTTTTAACTTCCTAAAATCCTTTTTTAAGAAGCCATCGGGTCGCCTGCCTTTTTTAACATTATGATAATCAAAATAATAAAACTCCGCATCTTTTGCACCCATTAAAATTTTATAACACCGTGCCCGATGCCTTGTACCTTGGGGTCCTACTTTATGTAAGAAAACCACATCTTCTCTTTCTTCTTCTATAGCTTCTTCAACCTCGTCACGCGTAACAATCTTTACATCATGTGGATAATACTCTTTTATTTCCTCTTTTGTATTGACCTCTTCAGCCAATTCATCCTTAACAAAATACAGGGTTTTATCTTTTATATCCTTCATGTTTTTATTGTAATATTCAAAGATGTCGTCAGAAATTATTTCCGGATTCTCTCTCATTAATTTTGCATGTTTTTCCATAAAACGAATAATTACACCTAATTTATAACTATAATATTCTTCGTCTACTTCTTTATAAGATAATGGGACAGCGACTATAGTAGGCATTTTCTCTATCCGGAGTGCCTTTTCTCCCATCAACAAACTTAAAAACCTATACCGGGCTTTAGTTTTATCTTTGTCAAAGACCACAATATTTTCAACTAAAAATGAATACCGGGGTTTTTTTCGAAATTCTTCAAATTTTGAATAGTCCAGAAACTCATAGTCTGTGATCTCCCAATTATTCTTTACAGCTTTTTTTAACTTAGCATTATAATGAGATATTGGATTGGGATCCAATACAATATAAGTCTTTGTATTAAAGAACCGGTTCAGTTCCGATTCGGTTGGAACATAATCCTGTCCATAAGTGACACAGACTAATAAAAATAAAACGATTGTTAAGATTCGGGCTTTCATAATTTATTGCAGTTTAAAGGTTTATTTGTTTAGTTGACTCAGCAGACCACCTGTACTCTATCACAGAGGAGAAACTTACCATAAGAGATTCAATTTTGATTATGAATGTTTATAAAACAAAAATAATATAACCAACGAATTTTGATACACGAATTCATAAAATTTTCAAAGATAAAATCTATTCTATAATTTTGACATATATTAAAAAGAATTAATAATTTATTTTTATTTTTACATAAATCAAAAGGTAATCTCTTCTATGAAGATTTTAAAAACTATTGCCAGTTTTCTTTACAGAAAAAACAACATTTTTAATATTAAAAACTACAACCAACTGCTTGTTTTTAAAATAGTATCTTTCATAACGTTAAGTTTTATACTTGCCTATGGAATTGATGAATATTTCACTTCACAGGATACATTTTTATTAATAGGATACTTAACTGCAACTGTTTTAATTTTAATAAATCTTCTTTTGGTTTCATTTAAAAAAAACAGATTTAAGCTTTCCAAAAATATTTTTATAGCTATTATATCCTTTTTTTTCCTGTTTTTCTTATTGACAGGCAAAGTAGAAGAGAAGGACATCCTTGTTTTTTCACTTTACCCAATAATTACAGTACTTTTAGCAGATAAAAGGGGAAACCTGCTATCCAGCTTTTTCTTTATAGCATCCTTAATAATACTATTTTTCCCGTCCACAGAACTTTACCAGACAAGCTTTGATATTGCTTACAAAATACTTTACATTATTGCCTATATAAGTAGCTTTATATTAATCCTTCTGTTAAAAGAAACGATTCAAAAGTTAGTGAATAGTTATAAGGATGAAATTTCAAAGGTGCAAGATGAATTAAAAGACAAAGAAGAGTTTATATCTAAAGTCTCTCATCAAATCAGGACGCCTCTTAATAACATTGTTGTTGTTTCAAACATGATTGATCCCTCAGAATTGGATGATAAGCATAAAGATTACTTTGATACAATTCTTGCATCAACAAACAATATTGTTGATGTTGTTAATAGTTTCTCTGAAGTAACAAATGTTGATATTCAGGAACGAAAAAGATACGAGATTAAATTTGGACTGCTAAATACGATTCAAAATACAATTAATTTATTTAGTGATAAAGAATCAATTGATGAACAGGAATTTTTTACTATTGAATCAGATGTAGATTCACAACTTATAGGAGATCCGGTTAAAATCAAACAAGTATTCCTGAATCTCACGGAACAAATTATCAAGCATTCAGATAGTTCAAAACGTAAAATAAAGATAATTCTAAAAAAAGAAGAAATTGATGATAATAAAATAAAAGTTCAATTCAAACTAACCTCTTATGGTTTAAATGAACTAATAAATAAGGTAAAAGCTAAAAATTATCAACAAAAGAAAGAACAAATAATTAATAAACTTGAAATTAATATTGCCCAACGCACAATTCGCTCCCTCGGAGGGGAATTGGATATAACTACTGACCATGATACGCAAACATTTAGTTTCAATTTAGAATTTTCAAAAGTTGAAGAACGAGAAAGTCAGGTAAGTACAGAAACCCAAGCCCAAGAGACCGAAGAAGGTCAAAAATCATCCATTAATTTGGAAGATGCTAATGTTCTATTAGTCGAAGATAATCTTATCAACCAAAAAATTGTTTTACTAAGTCTGAAAAAGGCTGTTAAAAATGTTGATGTGGCTAATAACGGAAAAGAGGCACTTGATAAATTTGGTTCTGTAAAATATGATATAATTTTAATGGATATACAAATGCCTGTAATGAATGGCATTGTGACAACAAAGAAAATTCGCAATATAGAAAAGAGCACTAATACACATACCCCCATTATTGCAATTACAGCCAATGCATTATTAGGTGATAAGGAAGAATGTTTAGCCGCAGGGACAGATGATTATGTAAGCAAACCATTCCAGATTGAAACCCTTATGAATAAAATGAAGGC
>CAYFRV010000019.1:0-20417 GCA_964345495.1 uncultured Bacteroidales bacterium
CGCGACTCCGGATAGGAGTCGAACAACCCGAAGGTATGAATTATTTGCCGGCTGCCTTCTGCTACTATTGAAACTATCTAAAATTCTCTTCTACTCCATCACCATTAGGTTGCATCCTCTCAGATCACTGTAATCAAAACGGCCTAACACTTCAAAACGGCCAGCCGGATACATTTTTCCTATATCTTTGGTTTCAATAAAGGAGCATGAATATAAATTAGCGAAGTCCACTACGTTAATTCCCCCGTTTAATTCATTAACTCCATCGGGTTTTTGAACATGGAAAGGATCGTTGTATTCACGTAAAAGTATTTTCATCCAGGGGGGCGTCTGAAATATTCCACTGCCTTTGGAATAAGCCTGGCTAAGCAATTCAGCCATACCGTATTCTGAATGGATACGATCAGTTTGAAACTTTTCTTTCAGTATATTATGTAGTTCGTCGCGGGTTAATTCTTTACGGCGGCCTTTCATCCCACCGGTCTCCATAATTATAGCATCATTTAGGTGCATTGGATATTTTTCTGCCAGATCAAGTAAAGCAAAACTAACGCCCAGCAGTAATATTTTTCCTTTTTTATGTTTTAATTCCTTTAAGTTGTGCGCAAGTTCCCGGAGATTTTCCAGATAAAAACCACTTTCTTTATAACCGGACTGTTGAATCAATTCGTTCACCATATATATCAGCGAAGAATGTTTATTTTCCATATAGTTTGGCAGCAAAGCCAGAATATAATATTCTTCAGGTGAACCATATAATTGATTAAATGCCGTCAAAAAGGATTTCCTGTAAAGCGAAGGTTTTTTCAAAAAATGCCTGCTTTTTTGCTGATCTGTAGTGCCGCTGCTCTCAAAGAGCATTTCATAGTTTTTATTGCCGGTAATAACTGTATGCGTTTTGAATAATTCTATTGGTAAGAAAGGAATTTCGGTAAGTTTATTTACTGAGACCGGGTCTTTATTTATCAGATTGCAATATTCCCGATAAACCTGGTTCTCATTGTATTGAAAAGAAAAAATTTTTAGCGCAATTTCTTCAAAATGGGCTTCATTTTTTATTTGAAAAATCTCCTCTTCAAGAGAATTTAGAAACCCGGATGAAAACTCTTGGCTCATAGAAACAAATGTTTCAAAAAGCTTTTCCCAATGGTCATTAGTTTATCTTCATCCATTTCGGGACAGTAGATTCTGATCACATCCTGAGAGACACCGTACTTTGTTATTATTCCGAAGGCAGAATCAAAATTTTCATATTTACAATCCTTTTTAACTTGCTGCGTTATTTCCTGGAATTCCTCCCATTCAAATTTCCTTGGTATTTCCACATAACCTTTTTCATTTTCGTCCAGATCAAAATAGAATCCTTTTTCAATTTCTTCAAGATAGAAAAACTTACGTATATGAATCAAGGCATTACCGTTGATATTTGATTCAAAAGAATTGAACTTAACGCCATATTCTTTATATGCCTCAATTGCTTGTGCCAGGAGTTTTGGGCGCAAATCCTTCAGACGCAATACGGTGAATTTTTTATCGCCATAGGTAATGTTGCCAACAGCCGCATCTAATTCTTCATTTAGTGAGCGTTCTGCAAATTTTGCCAAATGGATAATGTCATGATCCAGGTAACATGAATCTATGGCAATATAAAAATACTTAGGTAAGAGCGATTTGTACTTATGATGAACATCAGGGAAAGGATCCGCTGATTCTAATATCAAATGGTCGCTAACCGATCGTATCTTCAACGATCTAACGATTTCTTTTTTATAGATTGCACCCGAGGTGCTTAGAACAGTACTATTCACGTTGCCCGATTATTTTCTGTTTTTATTAAAGCCTATACTATTTTAACACAAGAAATATATGCAATATTATATAAAAATGAAAATAAAAATAAAAAGAGAATGCCATCGATACATACAACTTAAAATCTCACCTATGAAAAAACGAGACGATGACATTCTCTTCCAAAAAGACAACTCTTTTATTATTCTTCTCTGTATTTACAGCAGCCGGGTAAAGCAGCATAATCTTCGTCAGAAGCCATTTCTTTTGAAGTATCATGACCGGCTTTTGCGATAGCTTTATGAACGTTGTCCTCTACTTTCTTTTTATCTGCCATGTATTTGATAGTTAGCATGTCAGAATCCTGATCCCACATTGCTTTTTTTACGCCGTCCACAGTTTTCGCTGCTTTTTCAATTCGGGCTTCGCACATACTGCATTTTCCCTGTACAGCAAATGAGGTTTCTTCCAAATCACCTTTGACGGCTTCCGTCATAGCCTTGTTTCCGTGTTCTTTATCACTTGATTTTTCGCATTGCGCGTTTGCCTGAACGCCACTTGTCAGGATGAAACCTAACAACAATCCTACACTTAAAATTAACTTTCTCATAATTTATTGATTTTTGGTTATTCACTTTTTCTTCTTAGTCGTAAAATCTTTAAAACCTTACAGGAATAGTTCTGCTTATTTTATTTTTTTTGATTTTAAACGTAAACTATTCATCACTACCGATACTGAGCTGAAGGACATAGCTCCACCTGCAATCATCGGGCTTAACAAGAAGCCGTTAATCGGGTAAAGTATACCTGCAGCTATTGGTATTGCAATGATATTGTAGATAAACGCCCAAAACAGATTCTGCTTAATTGTTTTCAGTGTTTCTTTTGACAATTCGATAGCCGATCGGATCTTTTCGAGGTCGCCTTTTACCAGCGTGATCTCAGCGCTTTCAATAGCAACATCAGTCCCTTTACCCATGGCTATACCAATATCAGCCTGGGCTAATGCCGGTGAATCATTTATTCCGTCGCCTACCATGCCCACTTTATGACCCTGACTTTGCAATTGTTTTACATAGTCAAGTTTGTCCTGTGGCATTACTTTCGCTTTATAATTTTCAATTCCTGCTTTTTGAGCAATTTCATTAGCTACAGCTTCATTATCGCCGGTAAGCATATGCACGCTAATGCCTGATTTTTGCAGATCATCAATAGCTTTCAGTGATGTTGGTTTTATCTTATCTTCAATGTTAAAAACCATTTTTACTTGCTTATTTTTGGCTACATAAACGTGGGTGGCAATGGCTTTTTTCTCGGCGACAGATTCGTCCTGAAGGCTTTGTGGAATTTCAATTTCGTATTGTTCCATTAAAGACTGGCTTCCAATAAGGAGTTGATTGTCCTTATATCTGGCTTCCACACCCTTGCCTGTAATAGATTCAAATTCATCTATTGAAAATCCGTTCTGGGCCTTATTCGAAAGATAATCGGAGATTGCTTCGGCAAGTGGATGCTCTGATTTTGATTCAATTGTATAAACCAAATCCATCAGTTCATTATCTTTTTTGCCATCTTTCCAGTTTAGCTGGGAAACTACAGGTTCGCCGGTAGTGATCGTTCCGGTTTTATCAACAACTATTGAGTCAATTTCATTGACCTTTTCCAGAATGCTTGCATCCTTAATCAGAATACCATTTTCGGCACCCTTTCCAATTCCAACCATGATGGCAGTCGGCGTTGCAAGACCCAAAGCACAAGGACAAGCCACAATGAGAACTGTTACCAACGTTACGAAAGCATAAGTTAGTTGTGGAGAAGGACCTGCCAGATACCAAATAGCAGCGCTTAACAATGCAATTACAATCACTGTCGGCACGAATATAGATGCGATCTTATCTGCCAGCTTCTGAACAGGAGCTTTGCTTCCCTGTGCTTCCTTAACCATGTTGATTATCTGAGACAACATGGTATCTGCACCTACTTTTTCAGCTCTGATTTGAAAGCTGCCGGTTTTATTTAAGGTGGCACCTATCACTTTATCTCCTTCGCTCTTTTCTACTGGCAATGGTTCGCCGGTAATCATGCTTTCGTCCACCGATGAGTAGCCGTTAACAATTTCACCGTCTACGGGGATCTTTTCGCCAGGGCGTACCTGTACGATATCTTCCAGCTGAACCTGGTTAACCGGTACTTCTATTTCTTCTCCATCCCGAATCACCTTTGCAGTTTTTACCTGCATTCCCATCAATTTTTTTATAGAAGCTGAAGTCCGGCTTTTCGCTTTGGCTTCAAAATACCTGCCGAGTAATATAAGGGAAATAATTACCGCAGCAGCTTCATAGTATACGTGAGGTGTTATTCCTCGTGATTGAAGAAATTCCGGGAATAAAGTATTAAAAAGGCTGAACAAAAATGCTGCACCTGTACCCAGTGCAACAAGGGTATCCATGTTGGCTTTAAGGTTTTTAGCCTGTTTCCATGCGATTTCGAAAAATTCCCTGCCGAACCATGTAATTACCGGTATTACAAAAGCAAGCATGATCCAGTTTCTGTATAGAAGTTCGGGAATAAACATGGAAATTACGAACACCGGCAGAGAAAATGCAATGGCATAAAGCGCCCTGTTTCTTGATTTTTTAAGTTTTAACTGTTCTTTTTCCTGTTCGGCTTCCAGGTCCGTTTCTTGTTCCAGAATCAGGTCATAGCCGATTTGCTGTACTGCCTTTTTCATCTCTTGCTCTGAAACAGAAGAATCATCATATTCCACCAGTACAGATTCATCGGCAAAATTTACATTTGCTTTGCCAATTCCCTCCATTGCGCCAAGCATACTCTCTACGCTGCTTGCGCATGAAGCACAGTGCATTCCTGAAACTTTAAATGTTCGTTTAATCATCGGTCAAACATACCTTATTTTAATTTATCAATTCAGCTGAATAACCAGCCTCTTTAATCGCCTTTTCTATGGCTTCTTTAATTTCATCAGCAGTGGCTGTATTGGTAACTACTTTTACAATTTTATCAGAACTATCCAGATCAACATCCCATGATTCAATTCCTTCCAGATTGTCCATGTATGGTTTAATTGCATTCATACAGCCTGCACATTTGAGGTTGGTTTTAAATTTCAGTGTATTCATAATGTTTCAGTTTTTTTGTTTTAAGTCATGTTTTATAACCACATATAAGGCAGTTTAGTTTTTCAAAATTTTAGAAAAGATTTGCATAATTTGGTCTGGTTTATCAGCTTTCCTGCAAGTTGAAATTCTATTTGAACGGACGCCAGTCGGGGAGAAACCTATGATATGAGGTGTTTTTACCTGTTATTAAACTAAAAAAGGATAAAAATCGTTAATTTTGTATAAAAGGATTATTATGGATTTAGAAACAAAAAAAATACGGTTCCTCAGAGAAGTTTTACGTTTAAATAATGACAAAATCATTGATAAACTTGAAAAGGTGTTACATCAAGAGAGAAAGAAATCAAGGGAAAAAGAGCCAGAGAATATGTCCATTGAAGAATTTAATTCATTAATAGATAAAGCTGAAGATGATTCAAAAAATGATCGATTATACAATGCAGGCAACATCCTTAAAGATATTGATGAATGGAAATAAGAGTTTTGTGGACTGAAACTGCATTAAACAATCTTGAGGATATTTTCGAATTTTATAAATACCAGGAATCGGTTTCTATAGCCAGAAAACTCGTAAAAGAAATTGTTCAATCCACACTTCGCTTGCAAAAATTTCCATATATAGGCAAAAAAGAAAATTTACTTGCCGATAGAAAAAATGAATACCGTTTTATTGTTGAAAGGCATTACAAAATTATTTACTGGATAGAAGGTAATTATATAAAAATCGCTGCAGTTTTTGACTCCAGACAAAATCCCCAAAAAATAAAACAGTTGTAAAACTGTCTTTTAAAACCATGAAGCCCCTTTGCAGTTTGGAACCGCCAGGCGGCAGGGTGTAGATAAAATTCCGGTTTTTTAATTCACGATGTTAAATCTTTCTTCTTCTGTTCAAATTCTTCTTTGTCGATTTCGCCTTTGGCATATCTTTCTTTCAGAACTTCCATGGGTGTTTTTCCTGAATTTTGAACTGTTCCGTTGTTCTGACCAACTGCTTTTACAATAATCAATACAATAATCACAAGAACAATGAGGCCAATGATCCAGCCCCAGCCCATTCCTATACCCATTCCGTGTCCAAATCCTTGTAATAGCATAAGCATTAATTTCAGGTATTAATAATTCATCTTAAAGCGGACTTATAATTCATCCAGTGTTTTTCGGTCTTTATGTTGCGATTTTTTAAACTGTGACGGTGAAAATCCGGTTACCTGTTTAAATTGATTCGAAAGGTGGGATATACTACTGTAATTTAGCATGTTTGCGATTTCACTCAGATTTTGTTCGTCATAAATAAGCAATTCTTTAACGTATTCGATTCGCTGAAGAATAATGTATTTTTCCAGTGTAATCCCCTCTTTTTCTGAAAATATTTTGCTCAGATAATGATAGTCTTTACCTATTTTATCTGCAATATAATGTGAATAATTATATGGATTGTCGTGATTTTCAGGATTTCTTACCAAATCGATAATTATAGACTTTATCCGCTCCACATATTTTAGCTGCTGGTCTTCGATCAATTCAAATCCAATCGCTTCAAGTTCATTTTTCAATGAAGAAATATCAATATTTTGCTTTGGTTCGGATAGTACAACTTCGCCAAGCCTAACCTCAATATATGGAATATGCAGCTCGTTCAGAATGTCTTTTACCGCCATGATGCATCGCGGGCAGACCATGTTTTTAATGTATAATTTATAATCTTCTTTCAACAGGAACAGAATTTAGTTATGAATCATCTTTTCTTTTATTTTCCTCTCTGTAGACATCATAAATGCCGTTTTCTTTGGCTTTTTTATATTTTTCGGGATCGGCATCGACATCAAACTTAGCTCCTTTATCGGATAAAAGTTTGAGGCCAAACACACCCATTATCAAAGCGACAAGAACTATAGCAACTACCAGTATTTTCAGAAAAAAAGACATATTATAATTTATTGATTACGGTTTCCAGTTGACCTTTAATACGTTCAGCAACTTTTTCAACATCTTTATTTTCAACTGCAGCCATAGAAGCTTTTGGATCGATTGCAGCAACATCTATCTTTCCGTCTTCAGTTTCCTGAACAACAACATTACACGGTAACATAAGGCCAATATGAGGTTCAGCTGTCAGTGCTTCATGTGCATTTGGAGGATTGCAGGCTCCCAGTATTCTATATTTTCGAAAATCAACATCCAGCTTTTTCTTAAATGTGGATGTGACATCAATTTCGGTTAATACTCCAAAACCTTCTTCTTTCAATGCATTTGTTACTTTTTCTATAATTTCATCGAAATTTCCATCTAATACTTTATTTGTATAATATTTCATGACTGTTTTGTTTTATTGGTTTTGAAATTAAACAAAAAACAAAGGAGAAATGTTTAAAAGCGTTAAGTTCAAAAATAAACAACTATCGGGCGGGTTTCAACTGATATATATCACAAGGTGAGGTATGAATTTATCCTTTTACTGAAACCAGTCTGCCATTCAATACGATGAATTCCAGTCCCATTTCTTCGGCTTCTTTCATTGCATCTTTTTCTGTATGCACGATAGGCCTGCCTTTGGCATTAAATGAGGTGTTTATCAATGCCTTTATGCCTTTGTTTTCATCAAGATAGGTTAATAAATCGAATAAATAAGGATTTTGTGTTCTTTCTTCAATGATCTGTATTCTGGAAGTTCCGTCAACATGAACTACCCCTTCTATTTCTTTTTGCCTGGTTGGTTTAATACTGAAATCCATTAACATATATTTTGCAAGCGAATAATTGTTTTGCTCACCGGTGAAATATTCAAGGTTTTTTGAAAGCATTACAGGAGCTATCGGGCGGTACCATTCCCTGCCTTTCAGCTTCATGCTTACAAACGCTGCGGTTTGTTTTGAATTTGCAAGAGCCAGAATACTTCTGTTTCCTAAAGCACGCGGGCCAGATTCGCCAGGACCATTGCAAACTCCAACTACTTTTCCGCTTAACAAACAAGACGCAACTGCTTCAATATGAGTGTTATCAAAAGAATAGTCACCGTTTTGCAATCCCCAATTATTCAAATACGGACTGTGTGTGTTGACCTTGCCGTGTTTTTCCCATTCTACAAAAGCTCCTGCTCCGATGGACAACCCGGAGTCATTCGTGCATGGTGGCACAAAAACATCATTAAAAAGCCGGCTTTTAATCAAACGGGTGTTTGCTTTAATATTCAGGGCAGAGCCTCCGCTGTAATAGAGATAATCAGTTTGAGTTTTTACTTTTAGGTTTTTCAGCTTTTGAATTAGGTCTCTTTCAAAAATATGCTGAATGGTTGCTGTGATATTCTGAATAAAATAGTTTTTTTGATCAAAAGATTTAAGATCGATATTCCAGTCTCTTTTTAACTGATTAAAGAATAGTTGCTTATTTTTCCAGATAGAATGGAAAAAATCATTTTCTTTTAGCCATTGTTCAATTTTTAGATCATATTCACCGTAAGAAGCCAATCCCATAAATTTACCCGGCATGCTGTTTTGATCACGCTGTTTTGTCCCGATAATGGAAAAATTTAAGGCATTCGCATTAAACAGGGAAGAGAGATACTTTAAATCCCAGTGGTATTCAATGAGATGCATTTTACCTTCTCTGAAAACCCAGGCCGAAAAATTGCTTTTACTTGCGCCGCCATCAAAGTGAACATGCAGGCTGTTTTCTTTGAATTCACCTGTAAACGGCAAATTGCTGAAAACGTGCGCTAATTCATGATTAACGGCATAAGCTTCCTGTATGCCATCAAGAAAATAGCAAACACCGACTTCAGCCTGGGTTTGCAGCTTATTATTTAAAGGCGCTTCAAATCTGATATTTCCCTTATTATTCTGAAAAGCTCTGCCATATATGTGATCAACAAAAACAAGGTCAACATCTGACTGACCGAGCAATTTTTCCTGGCTCAGAAGATCATTTAAATATTTGGGGAGCCTGTGATCATGCTTTGTTCGGGTTATACGCTCTAGTTGCACGTTTTTTAAGATTGAACCATTTTGAAACACAGACATATTATGATCATGAATCATAACCGGAAATGGTTTATCATCTAAATCCCTGATTCCATAAATAGCTAGAGTTTTCTTCTGTGGGTTCATAAAATGTAGTTAATTCACATTGAAATTTTTTTTATAATTTTAAGCCTTTTTGCTTTGAGAAAAAACAAAGAAAGGCACTAATTTATTAAACCTAAAGCAAAAAATCCCGTAATAATACAATATAAAAAATATTTTAACTGAAAGATTGCATGGCGTTATCGGATAAAGAAGTCCAGTATTTTACAACTACAATAAAAAATTACTCTGAATATGATCTGACAGAATATTCTGAAAAATCTTTAAAAAGAAGAATTCAGAAGGTCCTTGATGATAATAAACTGGATATATCCACTGCAATTCAAAAGGTAAAGAGCGATCCGGATTTTTTGGAACGCGTAGTAAAAGACATTACTGTTAATACAACAGAGTTGTTTCGGGACCCTCAAGTATGGCAAGACTTGCGTTTTCGGATTCTTCCAAAATTCAAGAATAACAAGAATATTAATATATGGCATGCAGGGTGTTCGACAGGCCAGGAAGTTTATTCAATGTTGATTCTGTTAAATGAAATGGGGCTGTACGATAAAGCAAAAATTTTTGCCACAGATATTAACGAAGATGCATTGGAAATAGCTAAAAAAGGGGAGTATAAATATAGATTTAACATAGGCTATCTCGACAACTTTGATAAAGTCATTAAGGAGAACCCTTTCAACTACGAAGAATACAATGATGTGCCCTATTCAAAATATTTTAAAATTAATAAATCGCACAACTCATTAGAGATCAATAAATTTTTACGAGAGAAGCCCATTTACCGAAAACATGATCTTGTAAAGATGGAAAATCTTTACTTTGCTAAATTTGACCTTATCATATGCAGAAACGTTATTATTTATTTTAAATATGAATTGCAATCAAAAGTATTTAAATTGTTTCATGAGCATCTATATACTAACGGCTACTTGCTCTTTGGCATGCATGAAAGTATGCTTGGAGAAATAGCAAATAAATTTGAAAAACGGGGTAATTTTTACAGGAAAAAGTATTAACGAAAGTATAAAGCAATTTAACTATGAGCAGATACGAACTGGGGATTGTAGACACCCGAAACATAATAAAGACAATAAAAGAAACGTATAATTACAATTTTAAAAATTATGCTTTAACTTTCTTCAAAAGAAGGATAGAATATATCATTGAGCAATATAACCTGAAAGATGCTGATAATTTTATTCGGCGAATTCGTGATGACAAAGACTTCTTTGAAATATTTCTTAAAGAGATGTGTATTGAAACAAGTGAAATGTTTCGAGACCCTTCACTATGGCGGTATCTGAAGGACGAGTTTTTCCCGTCTGTACTTAAAAAGTCCCAACAGTATAAAATATGGTTTCCTGAGGTGAATTCGGGAGAGGAGCTGTATTCCCTGCTTATTATCCTAAGCAATCTCAACCTGCTGGATAATGTAAGAATAATGGTGAGCAGTTTAAGTCAAATCCACCTGAATAAAATTAAAGAAGGATATTTTGATTATTCCAAAATGGAAGTTAATGAAGCTAATTTCAGGAGGGTTTTCAGGGAGGAAAGATTAAATGATTACTATACTACAAAAAATGAAAATGCTTACCTGGACAATTCACTATTGAAAAATATTCAATTTATCAAACAAAATACTATCTTTGAAGAGTATCCGAAGGGGATTAAGTTAATTCTTTGCCGAAACCAAATGTTATATTACAATCAAATTTTAGAAGAAAGGCTCCTGAAAGCATTTTACAATTGTTTGGTGCCAGGCGGACATCTGATAATTGGAACGAATGAGAAAATAAATTATTGGAATTCAGAGAAAGATTATATATTAGTAGATAAAAATAATAACGTGTACAAGAAAAAGCTTTCTTAAATGTATAAAGCTGTTATCATAGGAGGGTCTGCGGGTAGTTTCCGGGTAATTACAAGGATATTGCAATCTTTGCCGAAAAATTATCCTTTGCCGGTATTGCTTAATTTGCACAGATTAAAGCATGTTCGTTCAGGTTTTGTGGAAGCCCTGTCTATTAAGTCAAACATCCCTGTAATCGAACCATACGACAAAGATACCATCAAAGCGGGAAATGCCTACCTTGCACCTTCTAACTATCACATGTACATAGAGCTTAACAAAAAAATTGCTCTTTCGACAGAAGAGCCTGTTAATCACTCAAGGCCTTCAATTGATCTGTCTTTTATAACAGCAGCACAAACATATAATAGAAATTTGCTGGGTATTATATTATCAGGGGCTAATAAAGATGGCGCTTATGGTCTAAAGAAACTAAAGGATGCCGGAGGGACGGCAATCATTCAGGATCCCGAAGAATGTGAAGTGGCTACCATGACAAATGCCGCTTTAAATTTGACTAATGTGGATCATGTTTTCTCTACAAAACAAATCATTGATTACTTATTAAAAATAAAATAAAATCACGAATGAGTTATAATAAAAACGCACATAAAATCCTGAGTTTTGCTTCATTCATAATTCTATTAATCCTTGCTTTTTTCATTGTTACAAAATTTTATAACCTTAGCAACGGGGAAACATCTTTGACAGTTCCTTTCCTTCTTATCGGATTGGTTTTAGTTGTAGGCTTACTCCAGACAATTCAGATCATGAACTTAACAAAAGAGACGATTCATAAAGATGATTATACCAAAAGCACTTATCTTACAGAAATAAATGAAAATGAAGAGAATGCCTCAAATTATAATGCGCAAAATGATGCAGAGCAAGAGGAAAGTGTTGACATAGAATCCATTGAGGAAAAAATCCTCCCCGGGAATGCTGAGAATGAATCTTTATCCGGCTATGCTGAAAAACTTCTTATAAATATATCTAAACAATTTGACGTTGTTCAGGGACTATTTTATTACAGGAAAAAAGACACCGATACGTTCACTATTGCTAGTAAATACGCATATTATGGCGAGCAGGAGCCTCAGGAATTCGAGCTTGGAAAAACATTATCCGGACAAACAGCCAAAAACCAGAAAGTATTAAACCTGGCTCAAATTCCCGAAAACTACATTACAATTCTATCGGGTTTAGGAAGCAGTTCACCGGAATGTCTGTTATTTGTACCCATTATTCACGAAGAAAAAACTATCGGGTTAATTGAACTTGCATCTTTTAAGGTTTTTAGCAGAAGGACTGAGAAAATATTTTCACAATTATCAGAAAGAATCGGAGAAAAAATTTCAGATAAAATAACTTAGATTAATTGCATATGAACGAGGAAAATAAATCCATAGCGATTACGATAAATGATATCATCATAGGTGTTGCTGCATCTTTGATTTTTCCTTTTGCCGCCTGGCTTATTGACATAATTTCAAGTGATCTCCCAATTACTCCTGAATCAATCGGCCAGATACATTCCAATAATATTGCTCATTGGTTTATCGATGCCATACCCGTGATCATTGGAGCTATTATTTATATTTACTACCTTAAAAGAAAAAAAGAAAAAGACCTTTTCGAAGAAATAATAGAGCAAAGAGACATTGATATAGATCGTAATGCCACTTTTGCTAAAAAAATTGGCGAAGGCAAATATGACGCAGATTTTGAAGTGAAAGATGAAAATGATGTGCTTGGCAAATCACTTCTGCGAATGCGTGATAACCTACTGGAGAACAACCGGAAAGAAAGAGAAAGGAATTGGATAGCCGAGGGGAAAGATATCATCGCAGATATTTTAAGATTGCATAATGATACAGAAGAACTGGCTTATGACGTGCTTGTTCGGCTGATTAAATATGTGGATATTATACAAGGTGCCCTCTATATTTATGATGAGGAGGAAAACAAGCTTACAAATTTTGCTACTTATGCATATAACCGGAAACGATTTATAAATCAGGAGTTTCAAATAGGAGAAGGCTTAATTGGCGAATGCGCTTATGAGATGGATTATATCTACCGCACAGAAATCCCTGACGATTATGCTACCATAACCTCAGGAATTCTGGGAGATAAGAAACCCAAAAGCCTTTTAATTATTCCCCTGATTGCCGATGAAAAATTACAAGGTGTCATTGAATTTGCTGACATCAAGGAAGAAATACCCGAGCTGACAATAAATTTCCTCCGGGAATTAGCCGAAATCATTGCCCGTACACTGTATAACCTGAAGATGAACCAAAAGACTGAAAAGTTACTTCAGGAATCTCAGCAAATGACGCAGGAACTTAAAGAAAACGAAGAAGAACTAAGGCAGAATGCTGAAGAAATGCGGGCTACACAGGATGAGCTGGAAAAGTCCAATAAGAAGCTTGAAGCCCAGGTAAAAGAAGTAGAGAATGCACAGAAACGACTGAAAGCATTATTGGAAAATGCTTCAGAAGTTATTTCAATCTATGACAAAGAATTGAAGCTAAAATATCAAAGCCCAAATGTTGAAAATATTCTTGGTTATACACAAGAAGAAATGATGCGTGGTAAAGATATGGAAAGGCTTACTGCAAAAGGCGAAGCTGCACTGAAAGATATGTTTAAGCAATTGCAGGATGAGCCAAATAAATCGCAGACCATCCAATATACATATATCAAAAAGGACGGGAAGAAAATTTTCCTTGAAACCACCGGCAGAAACCTACTGGAAGATCCTGCAATCAACGGAATTATATTGAACTCCAGGGATATCACTGAAAGAAAGAGAGCTGAAAAGGAAGAGCGCATGAAAAGTAAAATGCAGTCTCTATCTGAAAACAGCCCCGATTTAATTTTGCGTTTGAACACAAGAGGTCAGTTTTTTTATGCAAATCCGGTTTCCAAGGATTACGTTGGATTAGACCCGAATGAAATTTTAAACACCCGCATATCAGACGTGGATATGGAGGAAGCATTGGTCAATTTTTTTAATGACTCAATAGAAAAAATAAAAAAGAACAACGAAAAACAAAATACTGAGCTTACTATTCCTACGGCAACCCTTGGGGATAGGATAATGAACTTTAAAGCAATTCCGGAATTTAACGAAAATGAATTGGAAACCATTCTTTTCGTTGGCCATGATATTACAGAAGCCAAGCGAATTGAAATGGAAATTCAAAAGAAAAACAAGCAAATCACCGATAGTATTAACTATGCTCAACGAATTCAAAGTTCTATATTGCCGGATACTTCAATTGTACAGGAACATCTTCCGAAATCCTTTGTTTTTTATGAACCCAGGGATGTGGTAAGTGGAGATTTCCCGTGGTTTTTCAAAAAAGAAGATATTATTTTTATTGCAGCAGTAGATTGTACGGGTCATGGCGTTCCCGGGGCACTGCTCTCCTTTATCGGTTACTTCCAGCTAAACAACATTGTCGACCACAATAAAAACTACACGGCAGCGCAAGTATTGGATAAACTGCATTTTGGTGTCAGAAATACATTGAAACAAAACCGGTTCGATGCAGAAGCCAGAGATGGTATGGATATTGCTTTGTGCAGAATCGATAAAAAGAAAAAAGAACTCCAATACGCCGGCGCACACAGGCCTCTATACCTGTTAAGAGACGGTGAGCTAGAGCAATACAAAGGAAATAGAAAGGCTATAGGAGGTATACCGCACAGGAAAAAACCAGAGAAAGATTTTGTGAACCATGTTATTAAATACAAAGAGGGAGATAAAATTTTCTTCTTTACAGATGGATTGCCGGATCAGATAGGGGGTGAAGAAAAAAGAAAATATACTCCGAAACGAGTAAGGGAAAATATCGTAAACAATAAAGAATTAACAATGCAACAATTTTCCAGTTTCTTTTCGAGCGATTACAGAAACTGGAAGCAAAACAACAAACAAATCGATGATGTTTTGTTAATTGGAATAGAATTTTAATATATTTACTACGTTTAACTAAATTAATTTATATGTTATGGATAAACACAATGTGAAAGGCTTTCTGGAATTTGTATACGATTTCTATCGTTCCATGAAGGCTCACGAGATAACTTTGGTATATGAAGGAGAAATTACCCATCAAATAACCAAAGCATTCACTTCACTGACTGAATCCAACATGGCAAAAGAAGAGGAATCGAATACTGTTCAAAAGAAAGTTTTCCATGTAATGGTAGAATGTTTACAAAATATTAGTAAACATGCAGATACGTTTGGTTCTGATGATTACATTTTTGCAGGAAAAGGAATTTTCATGGTGAGTAAAGGGAAACAGGATTATCATGTAACCACCGGAAATGTAATTGAAAACCGAAAGATTGAGGAATTGACGAGTATGCTGGAGGAAATTAACAGCTTAGACAAGGAAGGATTAAAGCAATTGTACAAAACCCAAATGAGGGAAGGACGGTTATCTGAAAAAGGCGGTGCTGGCTTAGGTTTTATTGATATTGCCAGGAAAACCGGCAACAAATTGGAATACCATTTCCTTCCTATTGATGAAACAAGTTCATTTTTCCTTCTGTCATCATCAATTTCAAGAACCAATTAAACAAATTGAATTATGGAAGTAATAAAAATAAAAGGTACTGACGATACGCCTAGTGTGATTTTAGATAAAGAGAATGAAATATTTGAAATTTCAGGCCGATCGCTCCCTGAAGATGTAACTTCATTCTATGAACCTATATTGAACTGGTTAGATGAATATGCTGAAAACCCAAATTCAAAAACAGTATTTTCTTTTAAACTGGTTTATTTCAATACAGCTTCATCCAAATTGTTGCTCGACATTCTCATGAAACTCGAAGAGATGTACGAAAACGGGAATGAAGTGCTGATTAAATGGTATTATCCTGAAGATGACGAAGATATGGAAGAAGCAGGTGAAGAATATGCGGATATTGTTGACATTCCATTCGAACAAGTTAGTTACGCATTGTAAAAATAAAGAGACGGCCGGTTTAACTTATGAGTGAAGAAATTCTCAAAGCTTTAATGCAGTTGTTTGCAATTATTGCAAAACAAGATGATGGAGTAGAGTCCAATGAGCGGGAATATGTGCTGAATTTTCTAACTCAACAACTTAATGACGAGGCTATAGAGGAATACATGAGCCTGTTTGATAAAAAAGCAGGTTATAAAGAAGATTCCAACGATAAAAATCAGAAACGAAAACTTACCTCTGTAAAAGATTCTGTCCGCATACTTGGTTTATGCAAAAAAATCAATAAAACACTTACCCAAAAGCAGAAAGTAATTGTCCTTGTCCGATTATACGAGCTGGTAAATGCTGATCGGAAGTTCACTGAGCAGCGAATGGCAATTATCAATACCGTTGCCGAAGTTTTTAAGATCAGCAAAGAAGAATACAGTAGCATTGAGACTTATGTGGTTAACAATGAGGTCGAAAAACTAGACAATGCCAACATCCTTATCATAAACGATAAGGAAAATACATGCACACAATGCAAACATATCAAATCATCCGCACTGGATGGCAATATTTTTATCCTTCATGTAAAAAGCGTAGATCTTTACTTCCTTCGTTATACAGGAGATGAAGAAATTTACCTGAATGGTCTTCCGCTAAACAACAGAAGAATTTATCTTTTTGCTCAGGGTGGGTCAATTAAGTTACCTAAAGGAAAACCTGTCTATTATAGCGATGTAGTTGCTCACTATCTCGCAGATTCTACTTCCTTAAAAATAAGTTATGTGGCTGACAATATTGGCTATCAGTTTCCTAACGGAGGAATTGGTCTGCGAAACATCAATTTTGCAGAGAAGCAGGGTAAACTGGTAGGAATTATGGGCGCCAGCGGTGCAGGAAAAACCACTTTACTCAACATACTTGCCGGCCTAAGTAAGCCAACAGAGGGAGAAGTCCGGATTAATGGCGTGAATTTCCATAGTGAAGAAGGAGAAGAAAAGCTTAAAGGTGTTATCGGTTATATCCCACAAGATGACTTGTTAATTGAAGAATTGACAGTCTTCCAAAATCTTTATTATAATGCCAAGCTTTGTTTTAGAGACAAAGAAGAAGATGAACTAATAGACCTGGTAAATAAAACACTATATAACCTTGGCTTAGGAGATATTAAAGACCTTAAGGTTGGCTCTCCGTTAAATAAATTAATTAGTGGAGGCCAGCGGAAAAGATTGAATATTGCACTTGAATTGATCCGCGAACCTGCCATTTTATTCGTTGACGAACCGACATCAGGACTTTCATCGCGCGACTCCGAAAATGTAATGGACCTCTTGCGTGAATTAACACTGAAAGGAAAACTAATATTTGTTGTCATTCACCAACCTTCTTCTGAGATTTATAAGATGTTTGACAATATGATTATTCTCGATGAAGGTGGTTATATGGTCTATTACGGCAACCCGGTAGAGGGAGTGATGTACTTCAAGCGTCTGGATGCACAAATCAACAGTGAGGTAGGGGAGTGTCCCACATGTGGTAATGTGAACCCGGAGCTTATATTTAACATTATGGAGGCCAGAGTTGTCGATGAATACGGGCAATACACAGATAAAAGAAAAGTGAGTCCGAAAAAATGGGAGGAAAGACTACACGAAAATATTCCCATTGAAAAAAAGAAAGATATTAAAGAATTTGAAGAGGAACCACCTTCAACTACCCGAATTCCAAATTGGTTTACCCAGTTTAGAATATATACAATTCGCGATTTTCTTTCAAAAATAAGTAATAAGCAATATGTAGCACTTAACTTACTGGAAGCCCCTGTTCTTGGTTTTATTCTCTCTTATATCATTAGGTACATACCCGACCCTACATCAACCAACTATATTTTCAGGGAAAATGAAAATATTCCCATTTTTATATTTATGGCCCTTATTGTTGCCTTATTTCTTGGCCTTACTGTTAGTGCAGAAGAAATATTCCGGGATAGAAAAATATTAAAAAGAGAGCAGTTCCTGAATTTGAGTAAATCGAGCTATTTGGTATCAAAAATAATTATCTTAACTGCTATCTCTGCAATTCAGTCAATACTGTTTATTTTGATTGCAAATCATATTCTTGAAATTAAAGGAATGTTGTTCGAGTATTGGCTTGCTTTGTTTATTACAGCCCTTTTTGCAAACTTGCTGGGATTAAATATTTCTGCAACGTTTAATTCGGCTGTTACTATTTATATCATCATTCCATTATTAATGATTCCTATGATGATCCTCAGCGGTGCAATGTTCCCTTTCGATAAACTCAACAGATCAATAAGCAGTGTGGATAAAGTGCCCCTGATTGCTGAGATAATGCCTACAAAATGGTCGTATGAAGGGTTGATGGTTAACCAGTTCAAGAACAATGAATATGAAAAACACTTTTACGAACTGGAAAAGAAAGAAAGTGAGGCAGATTTTAAAACGATTTACTTCCTGCCTGAATTAGAAAAAAAAGTCTCTTATTTAAAGAGCAACATGGATAGTATTGAAAATGTGGCTTCAATAAGAAAAGAAGCGAAACGGAACTTAGCGCTGTTAAAAAATGAGTTGTCTAATGAAGAACAAAAAACAGGAATACAATTTGATAAGCTTAATAAGTTTCATATTGGTACTATTGATGAATCGTTATTGTCAGAAGCTTCCGTTTATATTAATCGATTAAAAGAATATTATAACAAACAATTTTCTGAAGCCAACAAAAAACTCGATAATATACGTTCTTATTACACGAATAATAAACCTAAGGCCTACAGGAGGTTAAAGGATGATTATTACAATGAGAGTGTAGCAGAACAGGTTAAAAAAGAATTGGAAAAGAATAAGATTATTGAATATAAAGACAAATTAATTCAACACGTTGATCCCGTCTACCAAGATCCTGAGCCTGACCATTTTTTCGATTTCAGGTCCCATTTTTATGCGCCCAGGAAATATTTTATGGGTACTTTTATTCCCACTTACTGGTTTAATTTAGGCGCAATTTTTGTGATGACATTAATATTGTATATAACTCTTTATTATGGAGCTCTGTATAAGTTGTTGAATTTACCTCAGCAGCTAAAGAAAATATTCTTTCGGAAATCTTAAATTATTTTTAAATTTACGCGATATAATTTTATTTTTGTATAAACACTTTAGGGGAATAAATCATATGAAACATAAATTTATTCTATTTCTAATATTCGCCATTTTGGCTTTACCAACTTGTAAAAAATCCAATAACAATGGTTCTGCTAATGATATGGAAGTGCCTGACTCTGTTATAAACAAGGGCTCTTTGGAAGTTTCTGATCAGGCTATTGAAAATATGACTCAAAATATTTCCTCTCCAATAGAAACCGCCGCTTTAATTAAAAAACTGGATGTTCCCTTTTCACATGACCTCATTGCCAGTACCGAAAATGTGGATTATTACAGCACAAATTTTAAACAAGCCATAGTGCTTGGTATTTACGGAGCTGATTTGGGTTACTTAAATATGTATAGTAAAACTTCAGCAGCAATTGATTTCCTTACTTCCATTAAAAAATTAGCAAACAAACTGAAAATCGGTCAGTTTTTTGATTTCCGGACGTTGAAGCGTCTTGCCTCAAACAATGAAAACGTTGATTCTTTAATATACATCTCTCAGCGAAATTTTAATCAAATGTATCGTTACCTGAGGGAAAATAACAGAAGTAATATTAGTGTGCTGATGGTTGCAGGTGTCTGGATGGAGGGCCTTTATATTACGGGGCAGGTCTATGAAATGAATCCCGATCCGGAGCTGAGAGAAGCAATTGGAGAGCAGAAGATAATGATTAATGATCTTATGATTTTATTGCGCAATTACGAGAATGATCCGGATTTTGCTAAACTTATAGAGGATTACGAAGAAATTTATGAACTCTTTAAAGAAGTTAAAATCACTTATGAACAGGGAGAACCCGAAAGAATAGAAGAAGATGGCAGGCTAATTATAAAACAAAATACAAAAAGTATCGTAAATATATCTGATGAAGTACTTGAAAAAATAATAACAAAATCCAGGGAAACACGAAATAAATTAATCAGCGACTAATATGAAAAATCTTTATATTTTTTTCCTTATACCTATTGTCTTTTTGGCGTTTAACATAAATGAGAGCCAAGCCCAAACGGGTGAAGAATTGGTGAATATATGTAACCGCATTGCCACAAAAGATGGTGCAAAATATTTAAAAGATTTTACAGTAAAATTAAATGCTGCTCCTGCGGGAGAAGATGCTCCCCGGGATAAGAACTCCTTCATGTTAAGAAAAAACACCCAATATAGATTTTCCGTTTGTAGCTCTAAAGATTACGATGGCAGAGCAATTGTTAAAGTGTACGACAGCAGTAAACTGTTAGCCTCTAACTATGTAGTGGCAACAGGAAAAATTCACAGGAGTTTTGATATTAAATGCCAAAAAACCGGAGCCTATCACGTTTTTGTTGAATTTGAAGACGGAAAAGAAGGATTAGCCGTTATTGTCTTGTCCTTTGTTGAGAAATTTTAATCAGGCATCCCATCCATTAAATAG
>CAYFRV010000020.1:0-1848 GCA_964345495.1 uncultured Bacteroidales bacterium
GTCCATTCAAAAGCCAGAAGGACTAACCCTAATGTTACAACGAAACCTAGTTCCAGGAATATACCCTTTTTGCTTTCAAGGTCAGCTTTGTTTGTCTTTTTTCGTTCCATATCTAATTTTTAATATTTTCCGGGTTAAAATTACATAAATCTGGATGTATTATCAAAATATATTTATCAATTTCCTTTATTTTAAACAACATAAAACTTATAAACTTCTTTATTTTAAACGCTTAAAGTTTTTAAATTATTGCATTCTTTATCAGAAAGCAGCCATTAACAAATCAATATCTCTGGATGGAATACCAAATCTTTCACCCAGTTGGTTGCTTGTCAGAATGCCATTGTAAATATAGACTCCATATCTAAGTCCCGGCTTTTCTTTCAGATAATTATTGATTCCGCCATATTCACCCATTTCCAAGAGCATTGGTGAAAACACATTGCTTAAGGCTATTGAAGCTGTCCGGCCTACTCTTGCTGCAATATTGGGAACGCAATAATGAATTACGCCATATTTAACGAATGATGGGTTTTTCAATGTTCTGGGTCTGGATGTTTCAATACAACCACCCTGATCTATACTGAGATCAACAATCACTGAGCCTTCTTTCATCTGTTGCACCATATCTTCATCGATAAGAAATTGTGGTGTGTTGTATTTTTGATATATCGCTCCGATGACAGCGTCGGCTGTTGTCAGGTCTTTTTTAAGCACATTGGGGTGAAAAACAGAAGTGTATAACCTTGTATTCAAGTGCTTCTGAAGTCTTCGCAATTTTATAAGCGAATTATCAAATACTTTAATGGATGCTCCAAGTCCCATGGCTGCGCGAATGGCATATTCTGCTGCGGTTCCGGCACCCAATATGATTATTTCCGTTGGTGTGATGCCGCTTACTCCACCCAGCATTACTCCTTTTCCTCCATGTGCATTGCTCAGGTATTCAGAGGCTACAGAAACAGAGGTTGTTCCTGCAATTTCACTCATTGCTCTAATTACAGGAAAACTGTTGTCTTCATCACGAAGAAATTCAAATGCTATGGCAATGACATTTTTTTGCATGAGCTTTCGGATGCACTCTTCGCTTTGCTGTGGCAGGTTCAGGCTGGAAAATACCACCTGGTGTCCTCTTAAATAATCAATTTCTTCTATATTTAGTGGAGTGATTCTGAGAATGACATCACATTGATAAACCTGCTTTTTATCTTCTACAATGAAGCCTCCATTTTCGCTGTAATCCGTATTCTTATAATTTGCTGCACTCCCTGCTCCACTTTCTATAATTATTTCATGTCCTTCATTTACAAGAATTTCTACTGCTTCGGGTGTTAGAGCCACTCTGCTTTCAATGCTCAGATCATCTTTAGGAAGACCTATTACCAGGTTAGATCGCTTTCTTCCAATCTCTAACATCTCTTCCTGTGGCAGAAGGCCGCTTCTACTGAAAGGGAGATTTGAGGTGGAACTGTCTTTTTTGCTCATAAATTCAGATTAATCGGTTTATTTATACGCAAGAAAATTAAATGGGTTTCTGTGCGGCTTTTAAGAAATTTTCAGAACTCTTGTATTATCATCAAGAACAGATATTTTAACGTAAACAATGTCCAGAGGCAAAATTTCTTCAATTTTTTCAGGCCATTCAATGAGGCAGAAACCATTGTCGTAGAAATAATCTTCTACTCCTATATCATAAGCTTCATCAATGTTTTTTATTCTGTAAAAATCCATGTGATAGACAGGGTGAAGGTCATCGGATTTATATTCGTTGATTAACGAAAAAGTCGGACTGGTGACGATGTCCACAACATTCAATTCGTTACATAATGCTTTGATGAAGGTAGTTTT
>CAYFRV010000020.1:1948-20391 GCA_964345495.1 uncultured Bacteroidales bacterium
TGACGATGTCCACAACATTCAATTCGTTACATAATGCTTTGATGAAGGTAGTTTTTCCGGCTCCTAAGTCTCCATAGAAGGCAAAAATTTTTTTATTCTTATTCAGCTCCAGGAATTGTTTTGCTGTTTCCTGAAGGTTCTCTAATTTTTTGATATACAGCTCTTTCATAGTAAAAAAACTAAGGTGTATATTTTGGTTTTAGTGTTATCAGCGGAATTAGCATCTCTTCCAGGGAAATGCCTCCATGCTGGAATGTGTTTTTATAATAATTAGCAAAATAATTATAGTTGTTCGGATAAATTAAATAATCCTGATTATAGGCAAAAATATACTGTGAATTGACATGCGGACTGGGCAGATGTATTTTTCCCGGGTCTGAAATGCCTAAAACTTTGTTGCTTTTATAGGAGAGGCTTTTTCCATTTTTATAACGTAAATTTACAGTTGTCTTTTTGTCTCCCTGTACTTTCACCGGATTTTTAACCTGAATGTTCCCATGGTCTGTAGTTAAAACGACTTTAACGTTTTTATCTGCCAGTTCCCTCAAAAGGGTGTATAGAGGCGAATGCTTAAACCATGAAAGTGTAAGCGAACGATAGGCCGGTTCATCGTTTGCCAGTTCTTTTATGACATCCATTTCTGTTCTGGAGTGAGAGAGCATGTCAATGTAGTTAAAAATGATGACTGACAACTTGTATTCAAATAGATTTGACAAATTTTGCAGTAGCTTTTTTCCTGAACTTGCATGCCTTATTTTATCATACGAGAATTTTAGATCATACCCTGCTTTTGAGATTTGGTGTTCAAGTAGCGCTTCTTCCTTTAAATTTTTTCCTCCGGACTCTTCATCGTCTAACCAAATATCGGGATAGATTTTAGATATTTCAAGAGGCATCAACCCGGCAAAGATAGAATTCCTGGAATACTGGGTTGCTGTTGGTAATATGCTGTAATATAATTCGTCTTCTTCTATAGTAAAAAGTTCATTAATATATGGCTTCAAAACCTGCCAGTGGTCATATCTTAAGTTGTCGATGAGAAGGAAGAATACATTTGTGTTGTCATTTAAGAGAGGGAACACTTTTTCTTTGAATATATTCGGGGAAAGAAGTGGCCTTTCGTTTTTAGTTGAAAACCATGAAGTATAGTTGTTTGCAATAAATTTTGAGAAGGCGTTGTTTGCATCACTTTTCTGCATGCGCAATACTTCCTGCATTCCGTTCTCACTTTTTCCTTCTAGTGTGAGCTCCCAATGAATAAGTCGTTTGTAAATGTCTTTCCAGTCATTCGGGTGAGTTGCATCTTCAATTAATCTACTAATTTCCTGGAATTCTGACTGATAATTAGATATTGCTTTTTCGGAAACAAGTTTATCGGTTTCAATGTTTTTCTTGATGGATAATAATATTTGTTTTGGGTTGACCGGCTTAATGAGATAGTCGTCGATATTAGCGCCGATTGCTTCTTCCATAATGTTTTCCTCTTCACTTTTTGTGATCATAATCACCGGCGTTGAAGGGGCTATTTGCTTGAACCGGCTTAATGCTTCCAGTCCGTTGATGCCGGGCATGTGTTCATCCAGCAGTATCACCTGAAAGTATTTTTCTTTAACAAGTTCCAGCGCGTCATCGGCGTTGTAGGCAGTAGAAACACTGTATCCTTTTTCTTCAAGGAAGAGAATATGAGGTTTCAGTAAATCAATTTCATCATCAACCCAGAGTATTCGAATGGTATTTTGCATAAACAGTGTTCCTTATCAATTTGTTTGTTTCGCTAATAGCTTGTTTTCAAAAAATTTAATATACTCAATAATGGATTTCTTTTCAAGTAATGTTGAATAATTCTTAACTGAGACATAAAAATACTGGTAATGTTTTTCATCGATATCGGAAAATACTCTTTCTTCCCTTTTTGATAATACATCGTAATAATCGCTTACTGTTTCCATATCGTTAAAACGTTTTACCGATACAATCGTATTGTGCTCATTAAATGACTGGCTTGTTGTTGTATAATCTTTTTGCAGGTAATAATCCAGGTTAAAATTGATGAGGTCAAATTTAAATTTGTCAATATCAACATTTTCTGTACTGACAATAATTACGAAATAATAGGTGTCATCTTCCCGGTAGCGATAGGGCGATTTTTCTTCTTCCTCAATGGATGGTTGTGCTTCTTCTTTTTGCTCTTCGCTTTGCTTTCCGGTCTTTTTTTGTCTATCTTGTTTCTCCTTATTTTTTGCAAAATATGAACTGATTTGTTCCAATTCGGTTTTTTCAAGAAAGTTCAGTGTGTTGTTAGCGGACTCAGCTACGTCAGTGTCAGGGTAATTTTCAGTAACATTTTTCAGTGCTTTCCTGAAGGAGACAATATCTTGTGTCCTGCCAACAGCCATGGCTTTCAGATAAGCTAATTTCGACAGGTATTTTTTATCATCATGTTTCTTCGTGATTGAATTACAGTCGTTTATAACAGAATAATACATGCCGTTTTTGAATTTTTCCAGGACCTTTGCATATTTTTCTTCCAGAACGTTTTGTTCTTCTTCCAGTTTTTTGAAGTAATCCGGGTCAGATATTACCTTTGCATAGTTGCTTTCCGGATATTCAGCCATAATTTTTTGTTTGTATTGCTGTGCTTTTGAATTATTTTCATCCTCTTTATACATTTTGTAGATGTAGTAGTAGGAGGGCAGTTCATAAGAGCTATTCGGGTATTTTTGGTTTAGCTTATTAAAAGCTTCGATTGCTTTTTCATAATTTTCCAGATCATTCATATAAACAATACCAACATTAAAGTAACCCTCTTTAATTTTATTATGTGAGACTTTTTTAGCAGAGTCGCTAAGGGGTATGTCCTGTGTGTAGTATTTTCTGTTGGTTTTACTATATTGTTCTTTAGGATCTTCTGTTTCTGCTTCCTCTTCGCCAAAGCCTTCAAAGTCGCCGCTTTTCTTGTTGCTTAGTCGCCAATTGTCTTCTAATTCACGTGATCCCCACTTTCTTTCAAACGCTGCCTTGCCTCTGTCTTTTGCTGTTTGGCTGTAAAAATACCAACCTCCGCCGGTTCTGTTCCTGTTTCCCCTTTGTTGATTTTGGGCTCTCATGGCCTGATTTCTCCGCCTCATCCTTTCTTCTTCTTCTTTTTTTCGCTGGGCTTCCTGGTGTTCTTTTATGAGTTTGTTTATTAGCGCATCTCTTTCTTTCTTTGGTAATTTCGCCACCTGAAGTAAACTGTCCTGATATTGAATTGTATTTAAATTTTGAACCAATTTGGTAAGGTACTTAGTTTTGGTATACAGCTCTGTATATCCGGGATAGTCAGCTTCCAGGGATGTAACTGAGCTGTCATAATAGGCTTGTGCCTGTTCGTATTTTTTCTGGTCAAAAAAGAGATCCGCTAATTCAAGATAAGAAAGTCCTTTCTGGTTGTCATTTGTTTTGCTTTCTTTAGCCGAATTCCTGAAGTTTTTTATGGCATCGGAAATATTATTTTCCTCAAGAGCTATTTTTCCGAGAGCATAGTAAATTTGATCAAGGTAGTCCTCATTCTTGTCTTTATCCAACATTTCTTTCAGATCCTCTTTAATGGACTTTCCTTCTTGTTTGTCGGCCACTTTATGTAGCCAGGCCTGTTTTAGTTTAGCGTTGAATTCAATTTTGTAATCCGGGTTTGCTTCAATGATGTCCCCGTATAGTGTGAAAGCTTTTTGCGGTTGTTCTTCAGACTCCCACAATTGTGCAAGGATGAACTGATACCTGACTTTTCTTTCTTTTTCTTTAATGTTTTGAATTGCTTTTTCCAGGAATGGGATGGCCTTACTTTGTTGATCTTGTTTTATAAAGAAATCTGCATAAGTGGCGTTAAACTCTGCTTTTAATTGTTGAGGGAGAGTGTCGGATTTTTCAATGTTTTCGAGTACGTTCTGTGCTTCACGAAAGTTATTAAGTTCAATGTAACTTCGGGCCAACCAAATTTGGTTTTTCAGTTTAATCGTTTCATCCTGAAATTCGTTAACTGCATACTCCAGTATTTTAGAGGCTGTCTGATATTCCATCTCCCAGAAGTATGCTTTTCCCATCAGCAGATAGCTGTCGTCCACAAATCTGTTATATTCCGATTTATTGTAATATTCCTTTTCCTCTTTTGTAAGTTTGCGTTTGTCTTCTAATTTTTCCGGTTTGGCTGTTATCGAATGAAGTTTAACAAGCTTTGTTGCCTTCTCAATAGCCCTTTCCATTTGTGGTTTTATGTTAGAAGACAACTCTTCATTTCCGTATATAAAAACAGGGAGGGTTCGGGTAAAATCAAAGCTATATCCTTCTTTATATTTTTTAAGACCTTCCTGGAAACTTTCCTGTCCGTTAAAGAGTATGTTATAATAACTTGTCAGATTGTGGTATGATCTCCTGACCGGAGTGTTTTTTTCGGTACTGCAATAAGAAAATATGAGCCCGAAAAGCAAGAATAGTATAGTGTACCTTTTTAAAATAGACGAATTCTTCAATGTTATTTTAATTTTTGAAAACCTTTTACGTTTATCTTTTATCTAAAAATATTAACTCTTTCCTTTTGATCATATTGTAAATAACATTAATAAAACGAAAATGATAGTCAATTGCCTGACCTGACCAACTGTTTTTAAAGCATTTGCATTTTTCCTGTATCTCGTATATTCTCCTCAACTGATTGTACTAAAATAATAAACACACGGGAAAATTAAAAAAAGGGACTGAATTTAGCCCCTTATTTTCAATTCAAAATGTCGTGTGGTTTACATAATGGTTGTTTATATAAACGGGATCTGTCTTTACAGGCAGGTCAAAATTCCCTGGCAGACAATAAATTGTTTTTCTTAATAAAATAATTTTAGAACAAAATTAATGCTCTAAATTTTCATTTGTTGCAATCACTTCTTTTACTTCGGGAACTTCTTTTTTCAGTGCTTGTTCGACCCCGTTTTTGAGCGTAAACATGCTGAAAGGACAAGTTCCACATGCACCCTGTAATTCAACTTTTACAGTTAAATCATCAGTGATTTCTTTAAGTACGATATCTCCTCCGTCAGCAACTAAATATGGTCTTACCTTATCTATTGTCTGAGCAATTTTTTCTCTTATTTGTTTGTTGTCCATGTTAATTGATTTTATTTATTTTTCCATTTTAACCCGTTTTGTGGGGTCTGATTCTTTATTTCTTTTGTCAACTTGTTGAATTAAATTTTCAGCTAACTCTTTAAACGATTTTCCAACGATAGAAGTTTCATCTGCGGCATTGGGTATTCCTTTTTCTCCCCCTTCCATTATGCTTTGGACAATTGGGATTTGACCGAGAAGTGCAACATTTTCTTTTTCCGCCAGTTCTTTACATCCCTCTTTTCCAAAGATATAATATTTGTTTTCCGGTAGTTCTTCCGGTGTAAACCATGCCATGTTTTCTACTAATCCAAGTATCGGAACATTGATTTTTTCATTCGTGAACATTCTGATTCCTTTAACCGCATCGGCAAGCGCAACTTTCTGCGGTGTGCTGACAATTACTGCACCTGTAACAGCTAACTCCTGTACGAGAGTTAGGTGAATGTCGCTGGTTCCGGGTGGAAGATCAACAATAAGATAATCCAGCTCACCCCATTCGCCTTGCTGAAGCAGTTGTTTTAATGCGTTTGTAGCCATTGGCCCTCTCCAGACAAGCGCGTCCTCAGCACTTACAAAAAACCCGATTGACAGCATTTTTACACCGTATCTTTCGATGGGCGTAATCATGTCTACATCATCCACTTTTTTGACGTAAGGGCGCTGGCCTTCTACATTGAACATTTTGGGAATGGAAGGTCCGTATATATCGGCATCGATCAATCCGACCTTTGCTCCTGAATTGGCAAGGGCTACGGCGGTATTCACTGCAATAGTTGATTTTCCAACTCCTCCTTTCCCTGAGGCAATTGCAATGATATTTTTAACCCCGGGTAACATATTTTCCTCCTCAGTTTTTTCCTGCTTTTGTTTTTCGGGTACTTTAACCGAGATGTTCCCTTTGATTTCAGCCTCTTCGCCAAGCTCACTTTCTATGGCTTGTACACAGGCTTTTCTGATAGAATTGATGAAGGGGTCGTTGGATTTTTTAAAATGTAAACTGAAGCTGATTTTTTTACCTTCAATGTTAATATCGTCAACCATTCCGAGAGCGACGATGTCCTGTTGTTTTTCAGGGTGTTTTACCTTTCTGAGTATATCTAATATTTGTTTATTTGAATAGCTCATAACTGCTAATTTTAATTTGATTTAAATAAACAACAAAGGTAAACATATTTTGATAAAACACCTAACTATTAGCTTTGTAACTCTTTTATCGGGTCCCAGAATAATTCATTAAAACGCAGCACTTTATCATTTTTCACTTCTACGTTTTCGCTTTCCAGTAAATCTTTCATCACTGTAGAGCCGGAGAAATGATTTTTTCCTGTGAGAAGCCCGTTTCTGTTGACAACGCGATGAGCAGGAATAAACTCATCCAGAGTATGGGAATTGTTCAATGCCCACCCAACCATTCGGGCCGCTCCCGGGGCTCCAAGGTATCTGGCAATTGCACCATAAGAAGTGACTCTTCCGGCAGGGATTTTTTTGGTTACCTCATAGACTTTTTCAAAAAACGATTGATCATTCTTCATCGGGTTCTTCAAGCGTTTTAGAATCGTTTAGCTGAAAACACACGTATTTTATTTTTTTACCCATTTCGACAAACTGCTGCTCATAGAAGGTTTGAATGTCACGAAGCATTTTCATGTTTTCATCTGTTGAATTGTGTACGTCCTCTGAAAGTTTGATTACGGGGAGATCATTTTTTTTAATCACTAATTTCATGTAATCAAACAGATCGGCATTATCGGTTTTTAAATGAATTGGGGCGTTGGGTCGGAGGAACTTGCTGTAAGAGTTTAAGAATCTTGAGGAAATAAGTCGTTTTTTTGCTTTTTTGGGTTGGGGATCCGGAAATGTCACCCATATTGCGTCAACCTCATTTTCATCGAAAAATGAATTTATAAAATCAATCCGTGTTCTGAGAAATCCTGCGTTTGGAATATTTTCATTCACCGCAATTTTTGCACCTTTCCACATTCTGGCTCCTTTTATATCTATTCCCAGGTAATTTGAGCCGGGATCATGTTTGGCCAGGTTGACTGTGTATTCACCTTTTCCGCATCCCAGTTCCAAAATTAAGGGTTGGTTGTTCCCGAAAAAGGCTGATTTCCATTTTCCTTTGAATTTGTGATCTTTATTGAAAATTTCATTAAACTTTGGTTCGATCACATTGGGAAATGTCTTCATTTCCGCAAAACGCTCCAACTTATTCTTTGTCACTTTTTGGCTGTTTTGCAGTTTCTATTTCTATTCCTATATCTGAGATATGTTTTAGCTTTTTGGTTCTCATGGCCTGCTTTACCTCAATTGAATATGTTCCGGAGTGCGGAAACCGGACATAGCGCTTGTAGGGTATTTTGTTCTGATACATATTTCCCCAGCCTTTACCGTACCAACGTCCTCTCTTATCTGCCAGCATACATTCAAAAGTGTCTTTTACAGTATGTCCTTCAGGAGAAGTGGTTTCAATGAATAAAAAAAGATTCCTGTATTGATATTGAGATGTATGCCTGAGGTTAAGATAGACATCATAGGGCTGCAATGTATCTTCAACCTGAAAATTAAAGTTAATTACATTTGAGGCTTCCCATGTAGAATTTTTAATATCATGGGTGTTGTTATATATATCATCTTTATTGCAAGCTGAAATTATAACAAGAATAATAATTAGAAATGCAGGATTAGTTTTTTTTCCCATCAGACTTACCTTTTCGTTTGTTCTTTTTTGATTTTTTCTGTTTCTTCTTGTTTTCCTTTTTATTCTTTTGTTCAAACCTGTCAATGCTATCTTCTCCTACGTCATTTTTAAAGCCCATCGGTTGCTCTCCTGTTGAGATTTCATCAACTAGTTTTTCAGGTTTATCTCCTTGTTTGTTTATTTCAATGATTTGTTTTACGCGTTCAACCGATACAGGAATAAGGTTTTCTGAATACGATTCGCTGTAAGAGTACCAGATGATCTTTTTGAAGATGTCTGTTTTTTGATAATGAGCCGTTCCTTGTTTGGTTTCCAGGGCTGTCTCCGTACTTGGGAAATCTTTTTTGGCATCCAGATAGCTGTCTAATTCGTAATTTAGACAACATTTTAACTTTCCACACTGCCCGGCAAGTTTTTGGGGGTTTAATGATAATTCCTGATGACGTGCTGCATTTGTTGTTACAGAAACGAAATCCGTCAGCCACGTTGAACAACACAGTTCTCTTCCACAGGAACCGATCCCGCCGATTCTGCCTGATTCCTGGCGGGTTCCTATCTGTCGCATCTCAATGCGTATTTTAAACTCTTCGGCTAAAATTTTAATCAGCTCTCTAAAGTCAACGCGTTCTTCGGCGATGTAATAAAAAATCGCTTTGGTTTTATCTCCCTGGTATTCTACATCGCCGATTTTCATGTTGAGATTTAGTTCATCAGCGATTTTTCTGGCTTTGAGCATTGTTTCTTTCTCCAGGGAAACTGCATGACGCCATTTTTCAACATCTGAATTTTTTGCTTTGCGGTATATCTTCTTAAATTCGGTATTTGCAGAGGAGATGTTCTCTTGTCTTAATTTTCTTTCCACCAGTTCCCCTGTCATGGAAACGATTCCGATGTCATGGCCCGGCGAAGCTTCTACAGCAACAATGTCTCCTTCGGTTATGCGAAGATTATTTACGTTCTCGAAAATTTCTTTTCGGGTGTTTTTGAAACGTACTTCCACAAGGTTTGAACTATCCGGTGTTGCCGGAATATTTTTAAGCCAGTTTATTGTGTTTAGTTTTGTATAATGTTCCGGTTTGCAGAAGTCGCAAAACCAATTTCCGTATGTGTTATGCTGGCTTGTATGTTGATTATATTCTGTATCGTGTTTTTCTTGATTATCCATGTTCCTTCTCCTTTTTATCCATCTTTTCAAACAATCACTCTACCAAGGATGTTCGATCTGCAAAGTTAAAGAAAATTATAATCTTAACAATTTCATAAGCTTAATGGAAAGATCGAGAAAAACTACTTTGGCATTGGCATTCATTTCTATATCTCTATAAGCTTTATTGAATTCATTATAAATTTTCCTGGCGTTATTTTCATTTATAAACTGAGCGAACTTTTTTGAGAATTCTTTTTCTTCATTTGTTAAATAAACAATTTCTTCAAAGTCGAGGTTCAACATAAAATTTTCGCGAACCATACGGGTTGCATAGTCTAAAAACTGTTTTATATTTTCCCGTCCAATAGTTGCAGTATCGTCTACCCAGGAGATGATTTCAGTTACTTTCCGGCCGTAAGACAACCGCATTAGTGAAACAAAACGGTTAAAATTTTCCTTTTCTTCTTCACTTATATTGGTGTAATACAAAGCATCGATGTAACTTCCGTTGGCGAGGTGAACAATTTCCTGACTTTTCGCCGAGTCCATTCCAAAGTGATCACTTATGGCATCAAACAGACTTTGATCATCTATTCTTGGCACTTTTACCTTTTGTGTACGTGAAAGGATTGTTGGAAGAATCAGGTCCGTATTTTCTGTTACTAATAGAAAAATCGTGTTTGGAGGCGGTTCTTCGATCATCTTTAGTAATTTGTTGGCTGCACTCCTGTGCATACGTTCAGGAAGCCAGATGATCATCGTTTTGTACTCCCCTTCAAAACTTTTATAGTTAAGCTTTCGGATGATATTTGCGCTTTCGCTTGTTGGAATGATGCCCTGCTTGTTTTCAAGGTCAAGCTTTTTGTACCACCTTTGGGAACTCAGATATGGGTTTTCAAGTAATTCCTCCCGCCAATTTTTTATATAGTCATCACTGGTTTCCGGATTTGTTTCCGATGCCTTTTTCACAGGAAAGACAAAATGCAAATCGGGATGTGTCAACTTACTATATTTTCTGCATGAGGCACAGGTGCCGCATGAATCTTCTTCTTGTTTGTTTGTACAATTTAAATACTGAGCATAAGCTATAGCAAGCGGCAATTTCCCGGAGCCGGCAGGACCCAGAAATAGTTGAGCATGACTGATTCTTTGTTCTGAAAAAGTATTTATTAGTTGTTTTTTAATTTTATGTTGCCCGATAACTTCCTTAAATTGCATCCTGATTTAGCTTAATTTTTAATGTTTTATTATCTTAGACGGCCAATTGACAAGTAATTTTCAAAGGTAAATAAAATATATTTTTTATATTTAGAATAATTAATAAAACCTTAGATATGTATTCAATAGATAATTATAATTTTCAAAATAAAAAGGTGCTTATCCGTGTGGATTTTAATGTTCCTTTGGATGAGAATCAGGAGATAACAGACGATACCAGAATTGTCACGGCGTTGCCAACTATTCAAAAGGTTTTGAGTGAACAGGGTTCCGTGATTTTATTAACTCACCTGGGGCGTCCCAAAGGAAAATATGATGAAAAATTATCTGTAAAACATATTGTTCCCTATCTTTCAAAAATATTTGAAAAGGAAGTTAAGTTTGCAAGTGATTGTATTGGGGCCGAAGCAAAAGAGGCAGTACAAAATTTGAAGCCCGGAGAATTGCTTATACTTGAAAACTTACGGTTTCATCCTGAAGAAAAAGAGGCAGATGAAGATTTTGCCCGGCAACTTGCGGAACTAGGAGATGTATACATCAACAATGCCTTTGGAACTGCCCACCGGGCTCATGCTTCAACCTATACCATAGCACGTTACTTTAAGAAAGACAAAATGCTTGGCTATCTTGTTGAAAGCGAGATTAAAAATATTGACAGAGTCCTTAATGTGCCCGAGCACCCTTTTACAGCAATTTTGGGCGGGTCAAAAATTTCCACTAAAATTCATATAATCAAAGCACTTATAGAAAAAGTAGATAATCTGATAATTGCCGGAGGAATTGCTTATACCTTTAGTAAAGCGATGGGTGGTAAAATTGGTGATTCTATTGTAGAAGACGATTATTTGGATGTTGCTCTTGACATTATTGATAAAGCAAAGAAGTATAAGGTTAATTTATATCTTCCCACAGATTGTGTCATTGCCGATGGTTTTAAAAATGATGCGAATATAAAACATACTGAGATAGATAATATCCCCGATGGCTGGATGGGCTTGGATGCAGGAATCAAATCTGCTAATCAGTTTACCGAGGTTATCGAACGTTCGAAAAAGATCCTTTGGAATGGACCAATAGGAGTGTTTGAAATGTCCAATTTTTCAATGGGAACTTTAAAAGTTGCCATGGCCGTCGCTTCAGCTACAGACCAGGGAGCGTTTTCGCTGCTTGGTGGCGGAGATAGCATTTCGGCAGTGAATAAGTACGGACTTGCCAACAGAATTAGTTTCGTTTCAACTGCAGGAGGCGCATTGCTTGAGTATTTGGAAGGTAAAGAGTTGCCAGGATTAAGAGCTGTCCGTGAGCAGTTGACGATTGATAATTACAATTTTGAAGGGAAGCGCGCTCTTATGCGTGTTGACTTTAATGTTCCGATGGATAAGGATCGTAATATTCTGGATAATACAAGAATAGTCACTGCCTTGCCGACTGTCCGTAAAATTCTTACTGATGGAGGTTCTATAATATTTTTGACACACATTGGAAGACCCAAAGGAGAATATGATGAAAGTTTATCCCTGAAACATTTGGTTCCTTATTTGTCAAAACTTTTGGATAAAGAGATAAAGTTTGTTGATGACTGTATGGGAAGAAGAGCCAAACTGGCAGCCGAGAACCTTCAGCCCGGTGAGATTTTATTACTTGAAAATTTGAGGTTTTACAAAGAAGAGTCAGAAGGAGACGAAGAGTTTGCCAGGGAACTATCAAAATTGGGGGATGTTTATATCAACAATTCCTTTGGAACAGCTCATCGTGCGCATGCTTCAACTTATACGATTGCCAAATTCTTTCCTGATAATAAGATGTTTGGCTATTTGGTTGAAAACGAAATAAATAACATTAATCGCCTTATAAAAAATCCGAAACGGCCATTTACTGCAATTTTAGGAGGGGCACAGGTTTCCACAAAGATACATATCATTCTTGCTTTGCTTGAGAAAGTCGATAATCTTATAATTGCCGGAGGAATTGCATACACCTTTGCTAAAGCGCTGGATGGCGATGTGGGAGATTCCCTCATTGAAGAAGATTATATAAATGTCGCTAAAGAAATTATAAATAAGGCTGAGGAGCTGGACGTAAATCTTATGTTGCCCACCGATTGTGTAGTAGCTGATGATTTTAAGAACGATGCAAATATTAAACACCGTGATATTAAACAAATAGGTAAAGGATGGCGCGGGATGGATATTGGAATAAAAAGCGCCAATAAGTTTGCCGAAACGATTGAGAATTCAGCTTCCATTTTATGGAACGGCCCGATTGGTGTATTCGAAATGTCGAATTTTTCAACAGGAACGCTAAGGATTGCTATGGCAGTAGCCAGAGCAACCGATAAAGGAGCCTTTTCTCTGATTGGCGGTGGCGATTCGATTTCTGCTGTGAACAAATACAACCTTTCTCATAAGATCAGCTATATTTCTACAGCAGGAGGTGCTCTTCTTGAGTTTATTGAAGGGAAGGAGTTACCTACTATGAAAGCCATCAGAAAAAATGATATCTAAATCCCGACATTGTTTTATGGTTGACAATGAAAAACATCTTTTGTAATTTACAACGGTAAACAAAAACAAACAGATATGATTGAAAAATATAATTTATCCTTAATTCAGGATGCCGATCTGGACGGTAAAGTGGTTCTTGTACGTGTTGATCATAATGTTGTCAAAAAAGGAGAAATACATGATCCCTATCGTATTGATGCTACGATTGGCACTTTATATCATATAAATGCAAAAGGCGGAAAAATTATTCTTATGACACACGTGGGACGCCCACGCGACAAAAAAACCGGCGAGATAGATATTGACGAAGGAACCTCCATTCAGCCAATAGTTGATTATTTGCAGAATAAACTTCACATAAACATGAAAATTCCTGAGTTCCAGCAACACGGGAAACAAGGTTATCTTGGGGTCGAAACTTCTGTGAATCATTTGATAAGAGAACTGCGAGAGGGCCAGATTGATGGAATCTATTTGCCGAATACACGCTGGTTTAACGGGGAAGAGGCTAAAGATGAACGTGCGGACAGATTTGCACATCAGCTTGCAGGATTAGCTGATATATTTATAAACGATGCATTTGGTTCATGGCAGCCTCATGCTTCTACGGTGGGGGTGAACAAATACCTCCCTTCTTATGCCGGTTTTCTTATGCAGAAAGAAATTGATAACCTGGAAAGAATCTATGATCCGCAGAAACCCTTCATAGCTGTCGTTGCGGGTGCAAAGTTTGATACGAAGGCAGATTCTTTATACGCCCTCCTGGAAAAAGCCGATTATCTTGTTCTTGGAGGAGTTATCTATAATGCTTACCTTGCTGCCAAATACGAATTGGACATAGAAGGCGTCTCTGACGATGATTACAAAATGGCGAAAGAATTTATTGAGTATGCAGAGAAATATCACGACAAGTTAATAGAATTGCCTTATGTTGTTGAGTCTGACACCCTTGAAGGTCGTTACGAAGGTAAGTACCGTGAACATAATGTGCACGATCTGAAACCTGGAACAAAACTGAATTACATTCTGGATGTTTCGAAGAAATCATTTGAAGAAGAACATGTAAAAGAGGTCTTCCACAATTCAAAAACCATTTTTGTAAATGCTGTTATGGGTTTTACGCCTCACTTTAATGAAGGAACCATCGCCCTGGACCAATTAATTGATGAAAATGTTGAAGCTGTTAAACTCTACGGAGGCGGCGATACCATGCAGGAACTGAAACGATTATTACCCGGTTTATACATTGTGGCGCTTGATCATCCTAAATATTATATTTTTACCGGAGGCGGAGCTGTATTAAAAGCGATTCAGGAAGGCACAACCCTTGGGTTGGAACCTGTAAAAGCATTAAAACAATAAGAATTCGATTTAAACATAGATTTTGTTTGGCCGGCTATTCATCTTTAGCCGGCCATTTCTTTAATATATCCTATTGTCGGAAATTCTGTGTTTTTTATATTTTTGTTCTTTAATAAAATTATTTTACCATGAAAGGATTTAAAGCATACGATATTCGAGGAGTTTACAACAAAGATTTTACAAAGGAAGATGTCTACAGACTGGGCTATTTTCTTCCAACACTTTTTGATAGTGATAAAATAATAGTAGGACGGGATATGCGTGAATCTTCCGATGAAATTTTTAATTACTTTACGAAAGGAGTTACTGATAGAGGAATTGATGTGTATGATATTGGTCTTTCTACTACACCGATGTTATATTTCGCAGCCGGAAAACACCATTTCAATGCCTCTGTTCAGATTACCGCATCTCATAATCCAAAGGAATATAATGGTTTCAAAGTTTCCGGGGATAATGTTATGCCAATCGGTTATGAAAGCGGATTGAACAAAATTGAAGAGCTTGTGCATAACGGGAAAGTTGAAATCGCAAGTGAAAAAGGACAAATTATTTCACTAAATGTAAAGCCGGATTATATTAAGTTCCTTAAAAAATATATTAATGCTGAAATCAACAATTTGAAAATAGGGATTGATTGCTCAAATGGGACGACGGGCTTCCTGATTAAGGATATTTTGAACGATAGACCGATGTATATTTTTGATGAGCCCGACGGTACTTTTCCAAACCACGAACCCAATCCCCTTGAGCCGGAAAATCAGGAGCAGATGAAAAAGCTTGTTTGTGAGAATGACTTGGATATTGGTGCTATTTATGATGGCGATGGAGACCGGGTTATGTTTATTGATGAAAAAGGAGAGTTTGTTCCACCGGATTTAATTATTGCACTCATGGGGCAATATTTTTTAAAACAACCAAATGAAAGAGTCTTACAGGATATACGTTCTTCAAAATCCGTAAAGGAATATTTGTCAAACTACGGGGCACAAGTGAATACCTGGCGTGTAGGAAGAGCGTATGCAGTTCCGAAGCTAAAAGAGATTGACGGTATTTATGGAGGTGAACTGGCTGGACATTACTATTTCAGAGATTTTTATTATTCCGACTCGGGTCTTTTGGCTTCACTTATTGTGCTTGATATTGCCGCATCAGCAAAAAAAGAGGGCAAACCTTTTTCAGAGCTTATTTCCGAAATTTCAAATTATGAAAACAGCGGTGAAATAAACTTTAAGATTGAGCAGAAGAAGGAAGCAATGGAAGCTATCAAATCACATTTTTCTGAAAAAGAAGAGCCACAAGAATTACTGGATTTTGATGGCTACCGCCTTGAATTTGAAAATTGGTGGTTTAATGTCAGGCCCTCCAATACGGAGCCATACCTTCGATTAATTGTAGAAGCTACCGACAAAACTACGCTGGAAGAAAAAGTCAACGAGATAAAATCCATTATACAGAACTATACCTAGTTGTGAAATTGTTACCGTTCTATCAAAAAGGTGTTGTGGAAGCAGGGTGTGATGAGGCAGGCAGGGGATGCCTTGCAGGTCCTGTTTTTGCTGCTTCAGTAATATTAAACAGGGACGTAGATATTCCACTGTTGAACGATTCAAAGAAATTGTCCAACGCTCAACGGTATAAATTAAGAGAGCAAATAGAAAACCAGGCAATCGCTTTTTCGGTGGCCTTTTTGAATAATGAGGAAATAGATCGGCACAATATTTTGAAGTCATCTATTTTGGCTATGCACCGCGCGATTAGTAATTTAACTGAAAAACCCGGACTTTTACTGATTGATGGGAAATATTTCTATAACTATGACGATATTCCACATCAATGTATTATAAAGGGAGACGGAAAATATTTGTCTATAGCTGCAGCTTCTGTCCTGGCAAAAACTTACAGGGATGATTATATGCTTAAACTGCATAAAAATTATCCCCAATATCATTGGGACCGAAATAAAGGTTATCCTACCCGCCAACACCGCCAGGCTATAAAAGAATTTGGCATTACTCCCTTTCACAGGAAAAGTTTTCAGCTTCTGTCTGATGAATAGTGTGCGATTTCATTTTTTGAATGAGTAAGCTGCAGTTTTTTAGCAATAGAATCAGGCGCTTCCAGTAATGCTTAAATTTTTGAGTTGTTTATTTGTTTCAACGGCTACTGTTTCTTTGTGCAGGTAGCCAATAGCTAAAAGCCAACAGCTAACTACTTACTAAAAAACTGATGGCAATTTTAAAATTCACCCCTACTTCTTAAATTGCCAAATTAAACTGAATATAACTAATAAAACAATCCCCAAAAAATCTTTTGGTTTTTGGGGAAGTTATTTTAGTTACTAAAGGAAATAAGTATACTATTCTTGCTGTGTTTCGTCAACAAATTGCCTTTGTTTCAACTCTCTGTCTAACATTAGTAATCCTTGGGGTTTTCCTTCTACCATTTTTACTTGTTGCAATAATTCCTCAGCGTTTGCCTCTTCTTCAACCTGCTCAGCTACAAACCACTGGAGCATATTGTCTGTGCCATGGTCTTTTCCTTCTCTGGCAAGATCCACTAAGTTGTGTATCATCTCTGTAACTTTTTGTTCATGAGCATACACATCTTCTAAGACCTTTTGAGCATTATCCCATTTTATCTGCGGTTTATCTATTTGTTCTAATTCTACACTTCCGCCACGGTCGTGAATGTAATTGAATATTTTCATTGCATGGGTCATCTCTTCTTGTGCCTGCACGTGCATCCAGTTGGCAAAACCGGAAAGATTCTGATCCTCAAAATATGCAGACATCGATAAGTATAAATAAGCAGAATAAATCTCTGCATTTACTTGTTCATTAAGTGCTTTTTCCATTTTTTTTGATAACATTTTTTACCTCCTGTTTTTGTGTTAAACTTTATTTGCTATGTAAAATTAGCTGTTTCTTTCATGACTAACAAGCAATCCTGATTTTTGTTTGAATTAAACCCTGATTTTCTAAATTATGATTATTATAAACATTGATCTGCTGTTTTTGTTACACTTATAGAAAATTACAAAATAAATGAATTTCTGGCCTTTTAAACATATACGGATAGAAACTAAGCTGAAGCAGGAGAAGCTTCAGGAGATCATGACCAATTCTATTGATCAGAACAATACGGGTATATACTGGGGTAAACGTTTTAATAAGCGGTTTTGGGGTAATATTACGCAAAACACTTTTCGTATCAGACCTGTTGTTCCCTACTGGAACATATCCCCGGTTGATATTGAAGGCAAAATAGTGGATTTATCAAACGATAAAAATGCACTTGAAATAAAGATGACATCCCCGTATATGAGAATTGTTGTTCCTTTGGTGATATTGGCTGTCATCCTGTTCTTTGTCAATTTTGGGATGAAGGAACAAGCTGAAACATTCATAATTAACTCTGTCATAACTCTGGGTGCTGCATATTTGCTTGTAAATATTCCTTTCCAGATTCAGGCTGTGAAGAGTGTAAATGAACTCAGCCGCTTAATTGATGGGCATATCCAAATACTGAAATAAAAACTAATGTAATCGTAATCACTCTAATGCAAGTTATGGAAATTAATATGTTTGCCTAATTATATCCTGCCCGGCCGGAATGCTTTCAAATGTATTGATCAAGAGTTTGGTTACTTAGGTATTCTTTGAATTCCTTCGACATTTTGCTTGTTACATTATTTAGAATACATTTATCAAAGGGACATACCGGTTTATCCATTGGGCAGGTATTGATTTCAATATTTCCTTCAATATTTTCATAAATATCAAGGAAATTTATTTCTTCCGGAGCCACTTTTAGCTCAAAGCCGCCATTTGGTCCACGGTGAGATGTTAAATAACCTGATTTTACAAGCCTTTGCATAACTTTGGCAACGTGATGTTTTGAAGTGCTCGTCAATTCAGCAATTTTTGTTACATTCATCCCCTTTTTTTCCCTGGCGATTAGAATCATGCCGTGTAGTGCAATCGAGGCTGCTTCAGATAATGAGACTATTTTAGACATAGTTTATAATTGAAGTAATTTTGGTAATCAAATACGCAAATATAATAAATGTTTAATTGACCTATTAAATTTTTTCCAAAAAAATGGATAATTAACCTGTCATGCTGCTTAGTAACAAATCCGGGAAAGTAAACTTCAATCTTTAGAAGTTAAGTATACATTATTTTTGAATTGACGGTATATAAGGTGGCCATTTTTTATGCGCAAAATCTGTAGGTAAATTTTGATAAATCCCAATGTTTTAGAGGAATTTAGGTTATAAAAAAAACCGCTATATCTGAAATACAGCGGTTAAAAATGTGGAGACTATGGGGCTCGAACCCATGACCTCCACGCTGCCAGCGTGGCGCTC
>CAYFRV010000021.1:0-20164 GCA_964345495.1 uncultured Bacteroidales bacterium
GAAGAAAGAGTTATAATCCATAAGCCGATTGCTCTTGTTTAGATAGTAGTTAATTGCATAGCAGGAAAACATCACGCAAAAATTCACATAACCAGTTTTTTAAGTGAGAATAACGTCTTCTCTCTAGTTTTTAAATGGTAAAAAAATAAAAAACGAATTTCCTAAAACTTCCTTCTACCCCCATTGAACAAAATAGGTGTTGCAATTGTATGACAAAACTCACACTGGAAACTTTATTTATTTTTTGCGTTTCCAAAGTGTAAATTTATATTTGCAAAAAATTAGAGGACGAGAAAATATGAACGAAGAATTTGAGAATATCATTACCCGGGTAACCGAACTATATTTCCAATACGGAATTAAAAGTGTTACGATGGATGATGTAGCACGGGAGTTGGGAATGTCGAAGAAAACACTTTATAAATACATCTCTAACAAAGATGAACTTGTAGCGTATTGTATGAATTCGCTGGTAGAAAAACGCAATTGCGCATTCAAAGAAATTGAAAAAGAAAAAATGAATGCCATTGAAGAATTGTTTATGGTCAATGAGCATGTGGTACAGATGCTGAAAAACTACAATCCTTCAACGGAATACGATCTAAAAAAATATTATCCTGATCTATACGAAAAACTGCGCAAATTCAGACGGGAAAACATGTACGAAGCTGTTAAAAACAACATTATCAGAGGAAAACAAGAGGGACTATACAGAGAAAACTTGAATGAAGACATCATTTCCAGAGTGCATGTCAGCAGGATTGAAAACAGCTATGCAAATGAAATGTTTGATATTGAAGAATTAACTTCGTGGAAATTTATCCGTGAAATGTTTACTTACCACATACACGGAATTGCCAATGAAGCAGGCATTAAATTTTTTTATGAAAAACTGAAAGATTTTGAAAAAAAATTAGACAAATAAATAGAGTATATACAATGAAACCCAAACGATTAAAATATTCGATTCTAATGCATTCTAAATTTATGAAAAGATATGTAGCCCTTTTTTGGCTTATGGCTATAGGCCTTACATTATCAGCACAAAACCCAGATGCAGATACGTTAACTTTTTCTCTTGACAAAGCAGTTGAATACGCCAGCGAGAACAACACCAAAATGAAAAATGCAAAACTGGATGTCAAATCAAGCAAGAAGAAAATATGGGAAACCACAGCAACAGGGCTACCTCAGGTAAATGGGGAGCTTAACTATCAGCACATTCCTGGTGAGTTACCTACTGCGAATTTTGGAGGTACAGACCCACGAATGACGGAATTTTATCAATATATTTTTGATCAGTTTGAAGCTCTGGGGCAACCGGTTCCACCCGATCTTGAATCTGCTCTCACTACAGAAACAGACCCCCAGGAAATAACCCTGGGTGTAAAAAACAGCACCACATACTCTGTAACAGTTTCGCAGCTTATTTTCAGTGGTGAATACATTGTTGGATTACAGGCTTCCAGAACTTATCATCAGATATCACAAATCAACAAAGAAAAACAACAGCTGGATCTGAAAGAAACAATTACAAAGAGCTACCTCTCGGCACTCATTCTGGAAAAAAACAAGGAAATTCTTGACTCGACCAAAGCCAATGTTAAATCGCTCTATAATGAAACAAAAAAGATGGTAGATGCAGGATTGGCAGAATCTACAGATGCAGATCAACTTAAAATGAATTACAACACTTTAAAAAATTCAGTAAAATCGCTGGAAAGACAAATAAGGCTTTCTTACCTGATGTTTAAAATACAACTGGGCGTTGATATAGACAAAACACTACAGCTTACGGATAACTTAGACCAATTAAAAGTCCGCTTGATCAAGGATAATGAATCAAACATCAGGGATTTCAACGTGGGTAATAACATAAACTACCGCTTAGCAGAAAATCAACAGGAAATCTCACAGTTAAATCTCAAACGTGAAAAATCCAGGTATTTACCTAAAATTTCCGGTTTCTACAGGTACACCGACAAAACAGACAAGGCAACATTTGACTTCACAATCAATCACACACTGGGTGTTAATTTAACGGTACCGATCTTTTCAAGTTTTCAGAGGAATGCCCAGGTACAGCAAGCAAAAATTGATCTGAAAAAAGCCAAAAATGACAAACAACTGCTTGAGAAAAACCTCAGGTCAAAGTTAACTCAGGCGGAATATGAATATAAAAACGCCAGGGAAGAAACAGAAACAGCAAAGGAAAATGTGCAGCTCGCTAAAAATATATATGAAAATACATCTAAAAAATATAAAGAAGGGATGGTTTCCAGTATCGAATTAACGCAAACTCATGATAATTACTTACAAGCGCAGTCTGATTATTTTTCTGCGCTACATGACCTTTTTAATGCAAAAATTGAACTTGAAAAAATATTAAATGAACTTTAAAAATTTATTTCCGATGAAGAAATTACTGATAATTTTTGGGATTATTGCGCTCGTTTCTTGTGGACAGCAACCCGAAAAACAAGAAATAAGAAAACAGATTGCTCAATATAAGAAGGAAAAAAACGAACTGGAGGAAAAAATCCAGGAACTAAATAAGGAACTTGAAGAAATATCAGGAGAAGAAGGAACTTCTTATAAAATCCCTGTATTTGTGAAAGAAATGCAACCGGAGACCTTTCGGCATTTTGTAAATGCTAATGGTTCGGTAGAAGCAGTTAATGATGCATTTATCAGCCCGGAAACCAATGGACAGATAAAAGAAATCAAAGTTGAGGAAGGAAACCGGGTACAGAAAGGACAAGTCTTAATTCGTCTAAAAACAAGAGTTTTAGAAAGCAACATAAAAGAAGTAAAGACCAATCTGGAACTCGCACAAAAAACCTACGAAAAACAAAAGAGACTTTGGGAAGATAGCGTCGGATCGGAAATGGAGTATTTACAGGCAAAAAACAGGAAAGAATCGCTGGAGGTTAAACTGGAAACATTAAAGGCTCAATTAGACATGTCAACCATAGAGGCCCCTTTCAGCGGCATTGTAGAAGAAATTACACAAAAAACCGGTGAACTGGCTTCTCCGGGACAGCCAATTCTTCACCTCGTTAATCTTAAAAAACTAAAAATAAAAGCAGAGCTTTCGGAAAAATTCTTGCAACATATCAATGAAGGAGATCAGGTAAGAATTACTTTCCCCTCGCTGGAGAACTATTCCAAAACCGCAACTATAAGCCGTAAGGGAAGTATTGTTGATGAAGAAAGCCGTACTTTTACAATTGAGGCGAAATTTTCAAATCCGGATGAAAAAATTAAGCCCAATCAAATTGCTATAATCAATGTCAACGATTTCACAAACGAAGCGGCTATGGTTGTTCCTTCTGAAATAATAAAGCAAGATATGAAAGGAGACTATATTTACATTGCAGAAGAAAAAAACGGAACAATTACAGCTTCCAAAATTTACATCGAAACCGGCAGATCCTATAACAACAAGACAGTGATTAAAGAAGGAGCAGAACCCGGCCAGAAAGTCATCACTGCAGGATATACACAAGTCTCCCAGGGTTCTGAAGTGAATATAAAAGACAAGAAAGAATTAGTGAAGTAAAGGAACATATCAAAAATTAGATGGTAATGGCTAAAGATAATCAATCATTTATAGATAAAGTAGTTAGAGAATTTAAGCTAACAACGCTGGCACTAAACAACAGAAACACCATTCTTTTGCTGGCAATTGCTATTCTGGGTTTTGGTATATATTCCTATAAAAACCTGCCAAAAGAGCTTACACCTGAAGTAGTTATTCCTACAGTTATGGTTCAGACGCCTTATGCAGGAAATCCGCCAGTTGATATAGAAAACCTGATAACCCGCCCAATTGAAAAGGAAATTGAAGGGGTGCAGGGTATAAAAGAAATCAATTCGACTTCTTCTCAAGGGTTCTCCCTTATTATGGTCGAATTTAACACCGATGTAAATATCGACAAGGCCCTTCAGGATGTAAAAGATGCGGTTGATAAATCGGAAAGGGAGCTACCCGATGACCTGAAAACAGACCCTTCTGTTCAGGATATTGATTTCTCGGAGTTTCCTATTATCAACATCAATTTATCAGGTAATTATAGCATTGATGCGTTAAATGATTATGCCGAATACCTGGAGGAGCTTTTTGAAGAGGTCAACCAGGTTTCAAAAGTTGAAATTAAGGGAGTGAATGAAAAAGAAGTGAAAGTCAACGTTGATCCATACAGAATGGAGGCTGTTGGTTTGAGCTTTGCCCAGATAGAAGCAGCGGTTCGGTCAGAAAATTTATCCATCCCCGGCGGTGAACTCAGGTTTAACAAAACAAAGCGCTCCATCCGTACTATTGGCGAATTTGAGGATGTGTCGGAATTACGGAATATCGTAGTAAAAAATACGGATGATAAACTCGTTTACCTGAAAGACATTGCAGATGTCAGAATGGGGTACGCATATCCGGACAGTTACGCACGGCTGGACCAAAAGCCCGTGGTATCGCTGCAGGTAATTAAGAAAAGCGGCGAAAACCTTTTGGCAGCCACAGATCAGATTTTTTCCATTCTTGAAGAAGCGCAAAACGAGCATCAAATTCCGAAGGATTTAAATATCTCAATTACCAATGATCAAAGTGATATGATCCGGAAACAGCTAAATAACCTCGAGAATTCAATCATTCTCGGAGTAATTTTTGTGGTTCTTGTGCTCTATTATTTTCTCGGTACAAAAAATGCGCTTTTCGTTGGTACAGCCATTCCTATGTCGATGTTCCTGTCATTCATTGTCATTAGCCTCATTGGCGGCAGACTAAACATGATCGTGCTTTTCTCTCTTATTCTTGCGTTGGGGCTATTGGTGGACAATGCCATCGTGGTGGTAGAAAATATTTTCCGCTTCGTAAAAGACAGAGGCTACAAACCTTATGAAGGAGCAAGGCAAGCCGTAGGCGAAATTGCATTACCAATCATTACCTCAACCATTACGACACTTTCGGCATTTTTACCGCTTGCTTTTTGGGGAGGAATAACGGGCGAATTCATGAAGAATCTCCCGATAACACTAATCATTGTACTAACCTCTTCGCTGTTTGTTGCTTTGGTGATCATTCCAGTTTTTGCCGCAACCTTTATAAAATTCGGAAACAGCTCAAATAATAAAAAACTGGATAAAAAGAAGAATTTCAAGATTGTAGCAATTCTTGCAGGAATAGCGGGTATCTTCTATCTGACAGGAGTTTTCTCCTTAGCAAACATTCTCATGATTTTGGCCATTATCATCTTTTTAAATGTCATCTATTTCCACAGGGCTCAATATTTATTTCAGAATGTTTTTCTTGTACGATTGGAAAATGGATATCTGAAACTACTTCAATTTGCCCTTCGAAGAAAAAATCCGGTGAAATTTTTCATCGGAACAGTTGTACTTTTAATCGTTGTAATGATATTTTTAGGTTTAAGACAGCCCGATATTCTGTTCTTCCCGGAAAATGAGCCTGACTACATAAATGTTCGTGCCGAAATGCCTGTAGGGACAGACATAAAAGCTACAGACTCATTAATGAATATTGTGGAAGAAGATATCATTGAATTCCTGGAACCGCATAAAAAAACAGTTGAATCGGTACTAACAACCGTGGGAAGCGGAGCTGCCGAAGGATTTGTGACTGCAGGCAGCACACCCAACATAGGGTTGTCAACAATCTCTTTTGTCGATTACGAATTCAGGGGAGAGGCCAACACATCTGAAATCATGGCTGACCTCAGCGATGAGCTGATTGGGAAATATCCCGGCGCCCAAATATCTATTGAAAAAAACAATATGGGGCCTCCAACAGGAAATCCCATTAACATAGAAATCTCAGGACAAGACTTTGAACAACTTATACAGGTTACAGATTCGATAAAACAAATGATCGGAAAAAGTCAAATTCCGGGGATTGAAGGATTGAAAATGGATCTGGATGTTGGAAAACCGGAAGTACTTATAAATATTGACCGTGAAAAAGCCCGCCGTTTTGGGCTTTCTACAATGGATATTGCAAATCAAATAAGAACATCTCTATTCGGTAAAGAAATATCCGATTTCAAGGTAGGTGAAGATGACTATCCAATTCAACTGAGGCTGGATGAAAAATACAGATACGATCTGCCCACGCTCATGAATCAAACGATATCCGTTCCGGCTGATAAAAATGGGTTCTCCAAGGTTCCTATTTCAGCAGTGGCAGACGTCAAATACAGCACCACCTATGGAGCAGTAAAGCGTAAAGACCTTGACCGGGTGATTACCTTATATTCAAATGTTATTGAAGGTTATAATGCCACAGAAATAAACAACCAGTTGAGATCGCTTTTACAAAATTATGATATCCCGGAAGGATATAGATATGAATTCACCGGCGAACAAGAAGAACAAAAAGAATCTACGGATTTCCTGGTCAAAGCCCTCGTTATTGCAGCCGTATTAATAATGATTATTCTGGTAACCCAGTTCAACTCTCTGGTTAAGCCATTAATAATCATTTCAAGTGTAATTTTCAGCACCATTGGCGTCTTTTTAGGAATAGGTATTTTCAACATGGACATAGTCGTGGTGATGACAGGGATCGGGATTGTATCACTGGCAGGAATTGTCGTTAACAACGCAATTGTTCTTGTAGACTACATTGAGCTGCTTAAAAAACGAAAACGCAGAGAAATGGGACTGACAGAAGGAGCCTATCTCCCGGTAAAAGAAGCCACAGAATGTGTTGTCCAGGGCGGTAAGACAAGACTGCGGCCGGTGCTTCTGACGGCTATCACAACCATACTCAGTTTGCTGCCATTGGCCATCGGATTAAACATTGATTTTGGAACATTGCTCAGCGAGTTTGACCCTCAGCTTTATTTCGGAGGAAACATGGTGATGTTCTGGGGACCAATTGCATGGACAGTAATCTTTGGGCTGGCATTTGCCACTTTCTTAACCCTGGTGATCGTTCCCGTTATGTACAGGATATCCATCATCATACAGAAAAAAGTACTGAAAGCAACTAATATGGAGCATAAGGAAGGACAAACCGAAGAATAAATTTCCTGAAAAATACAATGTTAAATCAGGGTCTCCCGTGCTAGTGAGTCCCTGATTTAATTTTAAAGTTATGCTAAAAATCTTCTTATTCGTATTAATTCAGTTAGGATTTTATTGCATCTTTGTGCATGAAAATATTTTTATTGTTCTGCTGTAAAGAAGAGAGAACTATAATTATGAATATGAGTATTTAAGTAAAGCAAACCACACTTTGAACAACAACCTATAACGAACTCAAAAATGAGCAACATAAAAAAAATAACATCTTATGTAGTTCCTTACTGGAAAAATTTGGTCACCGGGATTACCCTGAATTTACTCGGCACCTTTTTTTCGGTTTTTTCTTTTACAATGGCTATCCCTTTTTTAAAAATCCTTTTTAACCAACAAAGTCCGGTAGAGGAACCATCGGGATTTGAGCTGAACGCAGAATCCATCCAGGAAAACTTTAATTACTTTGTAAGTGAAATTATAGAAAAATATGGAGATCACACAGCGCTGTTTATTGTTAGTTTGATGATAGTAGGATTTGTGTTATTCAAGACCTCCCTGAATTATCTTGGGAACTTTGCTGTTGTTCCGCTTATTAATGGTGTAATCCGCGATATTAGGAATAAGATATTTTCAAAGATATTGAGTTTGCCCATTGCCTATTTTTCTGAAGAAAAGCGCGGCGATATTCTGGTTAAAGCTTCAGGAGATGTGCAGGAAGTCGCTAATACTGTACTCCGCCCGTTAAGGAACGTACTAAAAGCTCCGATCCAGATTATTATTTATGTATCCGTTCTATTCATAATGAGCTATCAGCTTACATTTTTTGTGCTCATCCTCATTCCTCTGAGCGGATACGTGATCAGCTTAATAGGGAAAAACCTCAAAAAAACTTCTATCAAAGGCCAGGACAAACTCGGAGATTTAATGTCCCTGCTGGAAGAAACTGTTTTTGGATTGCGAATTATTAAGGCTTTTAATTCAGAAAGACTTATCAGCAATAAGTTTGACAAAGAGAACCAGAAGTATTACCGGATTATGAACAAAGTCCTCCGTAAACGGATGCTTGCTCAGCCTTTTAGCGAGTTTTTGACTATTACCATAATTGTTTTAATTATGTGGTTTGGCGGTAAACAGGTGCTGAGTCCCGAAGTGAACAATGTCTTGTCTCCATCAGCCTTTATCACTTATCTCATTATATTTTCACAGGTTATCCAACCCTCTAAAACATTATCAAACTATTATTACAATTTTAAAAAAGGAATGGCTTCATTTGAACGAATCCAATCGGTACTGAAAGCGCCGATAACCATTCAGGATAAAAAGAATGCCTCCGTTATTAAAGATTTGAATAAGTCGATTGTTTATGACGATGTTTCCTTTAAATACCAGCAAGATTATGTCCTGAAAAATGTTAACCTGGAAATTAATAAGGGTGAAACTGTTGCCCTTGTTGGTCAGTCAGGTGCGGGAAAAACCACCATGATCAATCTGCTGCCGCGTTTCTACGATGTTGATTCGGGAAATATTCTTATAGATGGCACTCCTCTTCAGGATTTAAAGATCAGCAGCTTCAGGAATTTGATCGGTCTGGTGAGCCAGGAGTCCATCTTGTTTAACGATACGATTTACAAAAACATTGAATTCGGCAGAACAAATGTTACCGAAGAGGAGGTGATAAAAGCAGCTAAAGTTGCCAATGCACATGATTTTATCATGGAACTCGAAAATGGTTATGAGACAAACATTGGTGATCAGGGAAATAAACTTTCAGGGGGCCAGAAGCAACGAGTGAGCATTGCAAGGGCAGTATTGAAAAATCCACCAATTTTAATATTAGATGAGGCTACCAGTTCACTGGATACCGAATCGGAAAAACTTGTAAAAGATGCCCTTTATAACCTTATGAATAACCGGACTTCCATTATCATTGCTCATAGATTATCCACTGTACGCAGAGCCGATAAAATAGTAGTACTGCACGAAGGTGAAATAAACGAAACCGGTACACATGATGAACTTATCCAGAAGGAAGGCATTTATAAAAAGCTTCATGATATGCAAATGTTTACGTAGTAAATTTTGAACAATGGAGGAAAAAGAAAATTTCTTGATTTAGATCTTCTGTAGGCAATACTTATGGTATAGTTTTTGATAAAGCGAACATCAAAATCAGAGTTATGCAACAACAAAGTATTCTGTTAATTCTTCTTATCACATTATTTGCATCAGCTATTCATGGTCAGGAGGAGGAATTGACTCAAACCATCCGGGGAAAAGTCATTGATAAGGATACCCGCCGGCCATTGCCCGGGGCTACAGTTCTCATCACAAATATGGATCCCCAAAAAGGAACAAGCACAGATGTAGAAGGAAATTTTCGATTTAAAAACATCCCTGTAGGAAGAAAAAATATCAGAATAAGTTTTGTAGGATATGAGAATAGAACCCTGCGCAACCTGATTTTAAAATCAGGGAAAGAAATAATTCTTACCATTGAATTGGAAGAACAGGTTGAAGAACTGGAAGGAGTTGTTGTAAAAGCATACAGTAAAGATGAACCCCGTAATGAGATGGCCAAAGTCAGCGCCCGATCATTTACAATTGAAGAAACTGAAAAATACGCCGGTAGCTGGGGCGATCCTTCCCGTATGGCCGCTAATTATGCGGGAGTGATGTCTGCCGGCGATCAGCGAAATGATATTATCATTCGGGGCAATCCGCCAACCGGTCTCTTGTGGCGGCTTGAAGACATGAATATTCCAAATCCGAACCATTTTGGTGCATTAGGAGCAACAGGAGGGCCCGTGAGTATTCTGAATAACAATGTGCTTACCAATTCAGATTTTTTCACAGGCGCTTTTCCTGCAGAATATGGGAACGCTCTATCCGGCGTGTTTGACTTGAAAATGCGACACGGGAATAATGAAAAACGTGAATATGTTGGTCAGGTTGGGTTTAATGGGTTTGAACTAGGCGCCGAAGGTCCATTTTCAAAAAACTCCAAAGCATCGTATCTTGTTAATTACCGCTATTCCACACTTGCTCTTATGGAAAAACTGAATTTGAACACAGGAGTGGGAGCCGTACCGGAATATCAGGATCTTTCCTTTAATGTGAATGTCCCCACTAAAAATGGGAACTTCTCTGTTTTTGGAATAGGCGGATTAAGTTTTATAGAACTGGATAACGAAAAGCGGGATAGCACCTCTTACAGCTACGATACGTATGAAGGAACAAAAACAAGAAATGGCTCAGACATGGGGACAATAGGAATTTCTTACCAACATTTTCCGGATGATAATTCCCGAATAAAAACCGGACTCAACTATTCGATAAATCGTGTAACCACCACAGTTGACTCCATTGCCACGACAGAACGGGATGAAAAACTGTTTTATCATGAAAACAATACCCAGCAGAAAATCGGTTTGTATAATAAATACGTAAACAAACTTAACGCAGCTAACATACTGGAGTTAGGCTTTAATATCGAAAATTTTATGAGCCACTATGTGGACAGTGCTTATAGTACAACATATGACAACTATGTAAAACAACTTGACGTTCAGAAAGACTTTCTGATGCTTTACCAAACTTATGGCCAATGGGAGCATAAGTTCAGCGATGACATTTCTCTCTATAGCGGATTGAATTTTGAATATTTTGGATATAACGATACCTGGTCCCTGGAACCCAGGTTAAATTTTGAATGGGAGCTGGATAAGAAACAATCCGTCAATGCAGGTTATGGTTATCATTCACAGTTACAGCCTCTTTTTCTGTATTTTGTGCAAACCCGGGTGGGAAAAGAGCAATACAAAAAGACAAATACAGATATGGATTTTACCAACAGCAATCAGTGGGTTGTTGGGTACGAATATAGTTTTAATCCTAATTTACGCCTGAAGACGGAAGCTTATTATCAACAACAGCATGACATTCCCGTTACACAATATGAAAGCTATTTTTCCCTTGCTAATTATGGTTCCAATTTTCACCTAACGCGTGTGGACAGTCTTGTTAATGAAGGTACAAGCCGTAATATGGGGTTGGATTTCACCTTCGAGAAATTCTTCAGCAAGAATTATTATTTCCTTCTTACAGCTTCCATTTTCGATAGTAAATATATCGGGAGCAACGATAAATTGACCAATACTGCTTTTAATAACAATTATGTTGTGAATGCCCTGGCAGGTTATGAGTTATCGCTCAGTGATAAAGGAACTCTTGCTTTTAACATCCGAATGGTTTCTGCAGGAGGAAAGCGCTACACGCCAATCGATCCTGAAAAATCAAAGGAAGAAAATGAAGCCTGTTATATCAAGGATCAGGCAAATTCAAAACAATTTAAGAATTATTTCCGGTTAGATGGAAGAATTAGCTACAAGAGAGACAGCAAAAACATTACCCAGGAGTGGGCGCTCGATATTACAAACCTCACCGATCATAAAAATGTATTCAGGCGATCATTCAGCAAAACGACTAACAGCATCCAAACCGAATACCAACAAGGTTTTTTCCCAATGATGTTTTATAAAATACATTTTTAACAAACCGTATTCACACATCATCAAATCAGCTACAAAACAGTCCTTAATTTATAAATTTACAATTATTGGTTAAAACCTTTATCCACAAATCTAAACCCTTATGCCTGGAATGTATCAATATTAAAGATTATATAGATAAATTACCTCAATGACGAAATGTTTTTTAAATTGCGGATAATTTAAATGTAAAATCATGATAATATTCTCTCATATACCAAAAACTGCGGGGACAAGCTTTAAGTTTATTCTCAGAAATACTTTTGGAGTTTTTCATTGCGATGTGAATCGTTCACGAATAAAACCTTTTAACAGCAAAGCGCTCGATATTACTAAAAAACTATTTCCTTCAATAAAAAGTATAAGTGGCCACAACCTAATAGACCCCACCAATAATCTTAAAGAAACAGACGGGTTTTTTGTGACTTTTCTCCGGGAACCGGTGAAACGTTGCGTATCCCATTATCAGGATAATTGCGTCCGTGGAAACAACAAATTAAGCCTTGAAGAATGGCTTTCCGATAAAGAAGTACAAAATCTTCAGGTAAAACAAATTGCCGGGGAGGATGATCTTGAAAAAGCAAAGAAAATTGTCAGAGATGAATTTTCTTTTGTCGGATTGACTGAAAAGTTTAATGAATCCTTAAAGCTCATTAAAATGATTAGCCCCTATCCTCTAAATGTTAACTATAAAAAGAAAATAGTGGCAAAAGACAATCGAATAAAAAACGAAATTCTAAATAACAAAGACCAAGTAGATTTAGTGAAAAAGTATAATGGCTTGGATATCGATTTATATGAATATGTATCAAAGCAATTATATCCGGAAATGCTCCGGAAATATTCTGCGGAAATTAGTAAAGCTCCAGAGGTAAAATACTATAAGTCAGAACTAACACTGAGTTATCTTACCAGCAAATATTATAACAAACTGTTTTATAAAACAATGATGAAACTGATACAAAAAGCAAAAAAATAATTATTAATGTGCCTTCTTATTTTAAAAGAATCAAGGTTTCAAAAAATTATTAATAAACAATCCTTTTCCGGGCATTTAAGCTTTTTATAAACCTGAAAGAACCAAGAAGTTCAGTAAAAAATCCATTAAAAATTCTATCTTTGTCCCCAAAACTAAAGATATTACAAAATTATACAGCGCTCAGTTTGTTGAGTTTTAACAGATATTTATAAAATAGTTGGAAATATGGAAAATAAAAACGCTCTGATTTATGGCATGCAAAGAACGGGAACAAATTATACCAAACAGCTAATTCAAAAGAATTTCACTAATATTGCTTTTCCTTCTAATGACATCTCAAGATGTTTGCCAACCCATAAGCATTTTCGTTTACAAGATGAGAAATGGCTGGCTCCTGAAATGAAATTTTATAATTCATTTTATTATCATGATTTTAAATCTTTTAAGGATCATGTAGAACAATTACTTAACCAAACCATAGATTATTTCTTTATTACCATTAAAGACCCATATAGTTGGTATATTAGCTACAGAAAACATGCGAAAAAGAATAATTACATTTACTACAGAAAGGAATTCAATTCCCAATATATCATCGATTATAATTTATTCTACAAGAAATGGCATGAGTTTTCTAAGCAAGCGCCCCGGCAAGTAATCATCATACGTTATGAAGACCTGATTAGTGATTTAGCTTCAACTTTAGATAATATAAGTCAACAGCTCAATCTTGAAAAAGCTTCTTCTTCTTACAGGAACCTGGAGAAAGTACCGATGAGCCATAAATTTTCAGAGAAAAAAGAAAATTATTATAAAAACAAAGACTATTTAAAAAATTTAACTAAAAACGAAAGATACATAATAAACAGCATAGTCGATAAAAATATGATCGCTTCATTGGGATATCAATTAATAGATTAATCAATTTTATATTTTATACATAAGACAAACCAAAACAATATGAACTCAGGAAAACAGCCGGAAATTTATTTCCATGCAGGATTAGGAAGAACAGCTACAACATTTGTCCAGCGCTCAATATTCCCTAAATTCAAAGATATTTATTACATCCAAAAGAAACAATACAAAAATGCAGACCAAATTATCGCTTCCACTCAGGCAAAAAAATATTTAATATCCCACGAATTTTATAGCGGAAATATAGTTGATGAGTTGCGGGAATTCTCAAAAAAATACCCGGACGCAAAGATTATTATCGTTCTGAGAAGACAGGATAAATGGATGGCCTCCCATTATAAAAGAAGTGTGAAAAAAGGTCACCCTGAAAGTTTCGAAGAATATATAGATTTGGAGAATGACACAGGCTACCGAAAAGTAGATGATCTTTTCTTCTTTCCAAAGATTAAAGAAATTGAAAAATTATTTAACCATAAACCCCTTATTTTATTTCATCAGGATTTAAAAGATAATCCCCAAAAATTTCTGCAACAAATACTTGATTATACAGGAGTAAAAGAAACCAGACCGATATCCTTTAAAGCAAGACACACCTCCTATAGTAACAAGGAGCTTCGGGTTCGTCAATGGGTAGCAAGAAATATTCCTACAAAACAAATTAAATTCAAACGTTATAAACTTTGGCGCCTTTTACGATTATTAAATATGACGCCCCGCTACACTATCCTCTTTATGGCCAAATTAATACCCGACTTTTTAGTCAAAGATAAACCCATTATCGCTAATGAATCGCTAAAAAAGATAAGAGAGCTCACCCGGGAAGATTGGGAAAAATGTGTAGAATACGCAAAACAGAACAATCCAGACAGTACAAACGCATAATATAATATCAATCAATTTATTGTATTAAAAGAGAAACGAAAAAAACAACACTATGAAAATAAGCGGTTTTAGCATGGGGCGGAATGTTAGTAAGTTATACTATCCATTCAAACAAGCTATTGAATCCATATTGCCTATTTGTGATGAATTTATAATAGCCCTCGGGGAAGGAGATGAAGATGACAGAACAAGGGAGGAAATTGAATCCATCGGTAGTCCTAAGATTAAAATCATTAATACCGAATGGGATTTAAAAAAATTTCCCAGGGGAATGGAAAACGCTCATCAAACAGATATAGCTAAAAATGCATGCACCGGCGATTGGCTCTTTTACATCCAGGCTGACGAGGTCGTTCATGAAGATGACTTACCTATAATAAAGAATAAATGTGAACGCTATTTGAATGATGAAGAGGTAGAAGGCATGCTTTTCGACTATTACCACTTTTTTGGCGACTATGAACACTATCATAAATCACACGGTTGGTATAAAAAAGAAATAAGAATTATACGAAACAGGGAAGACATCCACTCATGGCGTACAGCACAATCTTTCAGGCGGATACCCAACTTTGACGGATTAAATTACAAACAAAAACAAGGAACTTACAAACTGAAAGTGGTACCTGCCAATGCAAGAATTTTTCATTATGGATGGGTCCGGCCTCCTCATTTGATGAACAAGAAACGAAAAGCCTTAGATAATATTCATAGTAAAAAATTCAATAAAGGAAACGAAAGTTTTAATTACGGACCACTTAATAAATTGCATAAATTTAAAGGAACTCATCCTGCCGTAATGAAAGAATGGATAGAAAAATTCAACTGGAGAGATCAATTGTACTATTCAGGTAAATACCCAAAAACAAGAGCCCGGCTTAAGCATGAGAAACCTAAATATAAAATCCTTTCATGGATTGAAAACAATTTACTGGGAGGCAAAACCATTGGAGGTTCGAAAAACTATATTCTGCTAAAGAAACCTTAAAAGGCTAAAAGCAAAAGGCCAAACTTTTATCGCTTTTCAATATCTTCTGTACTGTCAGAATGTAAAAAGTCAACAAAATGCTTCGTGGTTGTATTAATATTAAACATTTGTTCGGTTCGCTTTCTTCCATTATAGCCCATCTTTTGCCGTAATTCAGGTGAATCAATTAACTCAATGACGGCATTGGCAAATCCATCTACATCATTTAACGGAACCAACAAGCCATTTTCTCTGTGGATAACAATTTCAGGATTACTGCTAACTTTAAAAGCAACTACAGGTCTGCTACAAGCATGTGCCTCTACCAGCACATAACCAAAACCCTCCCAGAGCGACGACAATACAAAAATATCAATGTTATACATAAAGGATTTACTATCCTTAACAAAACCACTGAGTTCAACATATTTTGTTAATCCCCGATGTTCGATTTCCTTTTCAATCTCCTCCTTCAATCGGCCGGCACCACCAATGCGTAATTTAACTTTATATCCTTTTGTTACCAATTTATCCATTACGTCCAGTAAGAACAATTGATTTTTCTGCTTTTCAAGCCGACCTAAATTTCCCAAAATAATTTCCTGATTTTCTCTTTTCTCCATTTGTACTTGTTGAGCATCAAATGTATCAAGATTAATGCCATTATAAATCACACTAATTCTTTCTGAAGAAATCAAACTGTCATTTCTGGCAAGTATAGTGCGTTTGGTTTCCCCGGAGTTTGTAAGCACTCTGGTTATCACTTTTCTAAAAAGATAACGATTCAACAAAGTGTTTCTAATAGGAATTGCACTACCTCTCCGGTAGATAATATCTGTTACGTGTGCTTTCTTTGCTGCGATTCCGGCTAGTTTTAAATCCGAGGAGAGATTAAGTATCAAATGAGTGACCTTCTTCCCGATAAAAAAATGCTTAAGCTTAAAATATTTTAATGGGTTCAGGAAACTTAAATTACTAACTTTAAACGTATAAACAGGAATACCAGAAGATTTTGCTTCTTTGTATAAAGCACTGTCCGGCCATGTACAGATAATTACATGGTATCCCATATTCATTAGGCGTAAAGCCATTTCGAAATGCCACTTCTCTCCTCCTCCCCATGCTTTACATGAATTAAAAAAACATATCACGTTGTCCTTTACTGTTGTTTCCAAAGTTGATAAAGTTTTACCTGTTTAAGAAATGCTGAATGAGCCGAATTCTTGCAAATAACAAATCCGTAAAACCCATCAAGAAAACCTGCCTGTAAAATATATGAATGGAAAAATTTCCAGGGAGCACTGATAAAAAGTTTTATCCATCGGAACCTGATCCCTCTTCTATATCGCATATAAGCACTAACAGAAGAAAATTTATTGACGGTTTGCATATGTTGTTCAATAGAATAGAAAGAATAGTGCAATAAATCTCCCTTTAAATATTTTAATGAGGAACCCTTTTCCATTACAAAGCGATCATGCGGATTTTCGCCTTCCCATTTTCCTTTGCTATTATCCCAAAGTCTGAGTTTTTTATCGGGATACCAGCCGCAATGGTAAATCCATTTTCCACAAAAATTGGTTAGCCGATTAAAAAAGTACCCATCATAGGGAAAATTTTTTTCTTTCTCTGTTAAAATTTCTTTTTCTAATCGATTGGAAAGCGCTTCATCCGCATCCAAAGACAACACGTAAGGATAAGAGGCTTGCTGTCGGGCCCAGTTCTTCTGCTCAATATATCCCTCAAAATTATGTTGAATGAATGTAATTCCCTTTTCCCTGCATATTTCTTCCGTTCGATCTTTTGAAAATGAATCCACAACAATAATTTCGTCTGCAACCATTTGTAAAGAATCGATGCATCTGGCGATATTGTTTTCTTCATTAAAGGTGAGAATAACAGCAGATAATTTTGTCATAGTTCTAATTAATATAAGATTGAATCTCCATCATATTTAATACCTTGACTTAACATTATAAAAACAATTGTTTGCGCGTTTTTTTAGCATAGTCAACACACTCGTCCCAGTCTTCCTTATACAAATCATTAATCCTTTTCATTGTCGATTGCGGGATAAGTGGTTTATTGTCGAATAAAAAACCTGGTAAAAGAAGGGCGAAGTAGGCTACCGAATGTAAAAACAATCCTCCTGTCTTTTTATAAAAGAATTTGGCAAAAGGATGTTTGATTTTAGAATGATCATATTTATAAAAGGCATTAAACTTTTTAACTAATTTTAGTTGTTTTTCTGAATAAGAACGCTTTACGTCTTTAATCTTTATATCGTTTTTATTATAGGATATGTTTAAATAAGAAGCTAATTCATCAATTACACCAAAAGGATTATTCCGCAATTCTTCCTGAAAAATTATAAAAGGAGATTTCTGATAAGTTTGTTCAAGGATTTTAATTTTATGCAAATAATCCAGATTTTCCTTTTTTACAATTCCCTGATCGTTTTCCAAATCAAAAAAATCGTGAAAATTTTTATAGCCATGTTTGCGGATATAATATTTATATTTCGAACGCAGCCAGGATGCATGTTTGCGCAAAACAAGGATAGGGGAAGCACCGGAATATTTATCTGCGACATCTTTTATTTTTTTTAATCCACTCTCCTTTTCAGGATCTATTTCTTTTGATAATAAGAATTTAGTAGCGTCCGACTTCTGTATTATTTCATCTTTATACTTAACATCATGTTTTTTTATATAATGTATGTCCTTAAATTCAGGAAAAACATTACGCTGGAAAAAGGTTGAAGCCGTTTTTGGAAGACCAACATGAAAATAAACATGTTTCAAAGATTTATTTTCTGTCATATTTTATTTCTTTTATAATCTTCTCTGCATAATCCTGTTTTTTCAAACTAAAAACCCATTAGGATAATGATTAGGTAAGATTAATTATGCTCAATTTATAATCGTTAATTCTGATACAAAATAACACCCGTTAAACAATACAAAACGCTGTATTATTAACGGGTTCAAAGTTAATAAAATAAAATAAATGAAACCCACATCGATCTGACATAAACAAAAAAGGATAAAAAATGCATCCCGGGGATGAGTGACAGGACGATTTTCTGGTTCGAAAGCTATAAATCCTTAATCAACTTTAAATCTTTTGTAGTATGTCATCCCAAAGATTCTGCATTTTATAGCTGAGATTTTCATCGAATTCGGGAACGGTTATGCCATCAGTTAATGCATTAATAAACGCCGGATTGTATTCAAAATCAGCAAGCAATGGAATCTCATGTGCTTTTAAAAACTCCTTTATTTCCTGATTAACTTCCGGATTCAAATCTGATTTATTGATGACTACTCCCATGGGAATTGAAAAATTACGTACTAATTCGTAGGCGCGTTTTAAATCGCGTAAACCACTTATAGAAGCCTCTGTAATAACTACGACAAAATCTGAACCGGTTACGGAAGCGGTTACAGGACAACCAATACCCGGTGTACCATCAATCAACAAATAATCCTTTTGTTCTTCGCTGGTGAGTTTTTTTGCCAGGTCTTTAACTCTTGTAACCAATTTTCCAGAGTTGTCAGCTCCAATAGCAAGTTGAGCATGTACAAGCGTATTGTTCATCCGTGTTTTCGATATATAAGTTTCGCCGGAGTAAGCCTCTTCCATTTTTATCGCCTGCGAAGGACAAACATGATAACAATATCCACACCCTTCGCAATCCAGCGGATCTACAAAAAACCGGCCATCCACATAATCTATAGCTCCAAAGGCACAAACCTGCTTACACTTGTTACATCGTATGCAATTATCCTGAATAATGGAAGCAGTAAATCCGCTATAAAACTTTGAGGGGTTTGCAAAATCCGGTTTAAGTAGCAAATGCATATCTGCGGCATCCACATCACAATCGGCTATAACTGCGTTTTCCCGGTTTAAATGTGCCAGGGCAGCAGTAATACTGGTTTTTCCTGTTCCTCCTTTTCCTGAAATAATTACAATTTCTTTCATAGCAATGATCTATATGATATTTCTTTTCGTTTGGTGCTCAATATTTTCAATAATATTTTTTAATGCATTATAAACAGATTCTAAATGAAAAATTGAATCTCCACGTGAATACAAAGTGGCAATTTCCCTTGAATCCGGAATTCTTCCCAATAATGGAACCTGCTGTTCTGTGCAATATTCACCGATAAGGTCTTTTCCAATTCCATCACGATTGATAACCACACCAAATGACTTGTCAAGCTTCCGCATTGTTTCCGCGGATAATTTCAGGTCGTGCAAACCAAAAGGTGTGGGTTCACTGACTAGAATAACAAAGTCGGCTTCTTTCACAGATTCGATCATTGGACAAGAAGTCCCTGGCGGTGAGTCAAAAATAAAAAGCGAATCTTTACTAAACGTCTTTTCGGAATATTCAATAGCCTGTGAAATAAGGGGAACAGCCTGTTGCTCCCCGATTTTCAGTGTTGACTCTACAAATTTTAAATTATCCTGTTTAATTTCCACCAGTTCCCCCATTGCATGATCTTTCATTTTCATGGCATTTTCAGGACAAAGACCTACACAAGCATTACATGAATGGCAAAGTTCAGGAAAGATCAGTACATTTTCCGGCAAAGTAGCAATCGCATTAAAATTACACACCTCTTTACATCGACCGCAAAAAGTGCACTTATCAAAATTGATTTCCGGTATTTGCCGGTATTTAGTTTCCCGGTGCACAACAGAGCCATTTATAAAAACACCGGAGTTAGGCTCTTCTACATCTAAATCAACTAAAGCAACATTTTTTGAACCGTCCACTTGCTGACTCAACATCCGGGCAAGATTTATGGACAATGTGGTTTTGCC